>CAYLXH010000055.1:0-13183 GCA_964387535.1 uncultured Butyricicoccus sp.
GTGTAAGTTGTTGTGCCGCAACGGTTTATTCCGATATCGGCTTCATTGTCGGGAACAGCAGAACATCACGAATCGACGAGCTATCGGTCAGGAACATGACCAGACGATCAATGCCCATGCCCATACCGCCTGTGGGCGGCAGACCGTATTCCATTGCATTGAGGTAATCCAGGTCCATCATGTTGGCCTCATCATCACCCGCTTCACGCAGGGCAACCTGACGCTCAAATCGTCCGCGCTGGTCCACCGGATCATTCAGTTCGGAAAACGCGTTGCACAGCTCACGGCCATAGACAAAGCACTCAAAGCGTTCGGTCAGGCGCGGGTCGCTCGGCTTCCGCTTTGCCAGCGGCGAGATTTCAACCGGATAATCCATGATAAACGTCGGCTGAATCAGCGTCTCCTCGACCTTTTCCTCATACATCAGGGCCAGCAGGTCGCCCCAGCTGTCTTTTCCCTTTTCGATTTCTACTCCAGCGGCCTTCACAGCAGCCAAAGCCTGTTCTCCATCCATCTCCATGAAATCCATTCCGGTCGCTTCCTTGACGGCCTCTGCCATCGTCATGCGGCGCCATCCCTTGGAGAAGTCGAGTTCTGTTCCCTGATAGGTGACCTTTGTCGTCCCAAGCACCTTCTCACAACAGTGGATTACCATGTCCTCCGTAATGTCCATCATGCCCTTATAATCGGTATATGCCTGGTATAGCTCAATGGTGGTAAACTCCGGGTTGTGTCTGGTGTCCATACCCTCGTTGCGGAAAATGCGGCCGATTTCGTAGACCTTCTCCAGTCCGCCGACAATCAAACGCTTCAGATGCAGTTCTGTTGCGATGCGCATATACATATCAATGTCCAGCGCATTGTGGTGCGTGATAAACGGACGCGCAGCAGCGCCGCCCGGAATGGTATTCAGGCACGGAGTCTCAACTTCCATGAACCCACGGCCATCCATGAAATTTCGGATCTCACGGACAATCTTCGAGCGCTTCTCAAAGGTGTCCCGTACACCCGGATTCACAATCAGATCAACATAGCGCTCACGATAGCGAATATCCGTATTGGTCAACCCATGCCACTTTTCCGGCAGCGGACGCAGCGACTTGGACAACAGAACCAGTTCACTGACTCGAACGGAAATCTCGCCCTTCTGCGTGCGGAATACCTCGCCCTCAATACCAACGATATCGCCGATATCCATCTTCTTATAGGCTTTATATTCCTCAACACCGATAATATCACGGCGGATCACCAACTGAATCCGTCCATACCGGTCCATCATATCCGAGAACGACATTTTGCCCATGATGCGCTTGCTCATGACACGTCCGGCAAGACGGACAATCTTCCCTTCCATCTCGTCGTACTGATTCAAAATGTCCGTGGTATAATTGGTGCGGTCATATCGTACCTGTACAAACGGGTCCATTCCCTCATCCTGCAGATTCTGCAGTTTCTGACTGCGAACCGCATATTCCTCTGATTCCGAACGAATCGGCTTTGCATTCTTTGGTTGCTGATTCTGTTCTGCCATGGTATTCTCTTCCTCCTATGTACAGGGCAAAAGGACTGCCTGCGAGAGAGTGTTACGCAAAGACAGCCTTTTCCCCAACCGTATCTTACTTAATAATATCTGTGATCTTAAACCGGATGATTGCATCATTTGGTGCTTCCACCTCAACAATATCTCCAACCTTATGGCCAAGAACCGCCTTACCAAATGGAGATTCATCCGAAATCTTGCCATCCAACGGATCTGACTCCTGAGAACCCACAAAATGATACTCTTCTTCCTCATCAAATTCCAGATCCAGGACCTTAAAGCGGCAGCCCGGAGATACCTCATCCTTGGCATACATATCCTCTGTGATAATCACGGCATGAGAGACAATGGTTTCCAACTCGGCAATGCGGGATGCTACACGACCCTGCTCATTTTTCGCTTCGTCGTACTCGGCATTCTCCGACAGGTCGCCAAACGAACGTGCTTCCTTGATCTGTTCTGCAACCTCCTGCATGCGGACCGTCTTCAGATATTCCAGCTCTTCTTTCAGTTTTTCCAGATTTTCCTGAGTAAGTTTAAACTCCTGCTTCATGAGGGTGATTCCTTTCCGACCTATATTGCGCTGTATAATTCAGCGCTGCATTATCTTTCATTATATAAATACACCTGTACGATGTCAAGCGCACATTCGGGGATTTCAGCCTGTTCCCTGTAAAATTATGCAACATCACTCGGATTTCAACGTGTCCAATGCGGCCTGAATCTGAGAATCCTCGTCCGCGGTCAGGACATATTTTTTTGCCTCCTGCTGTTTGGTCAGGCTGCATATCACATCCGGCTCGACACCGATACCAATCAAGCTCTTTCCGTCCGGCGTATAGTAGCAATTGCTCGACAAAGCAAGCGCGCCGCCATTGTTCAATTCATACGTAATCTGCGAATATCCTTTACCGCAGGTCTTTTCTCCAACGATTTGTGCTTTGTCGTATTCACGCAGTGCCTCTGCAAAAAACTCTGCTGCACTGTACGAATCCTCGTTCACAATGACCGCCATCGGCAAATCCACTTCTTTGGCATCCGATGTATACTTTTCTTCCTTGCCGTTCTTGGACTCCAGCGTGATAATGGTTCCCTCCGGAAGCAGCGCATCCAGGCAATTGACCAGAGAATCCAGAGAGCCGCCGGGATTGTCCCGTAAATCAAACACAAGGCTCTCCACGCCCTGCTGTTGCAGCTCCTCCACGGTCTCCAGGAATTGTTCGTCCGTCTCCGCAGCAAAGCGATCAATTCTAATATAGCCCACCGAACCGTCAATCACATCGGAAGTGACATATATCTGCTCAAACTCTGCGCGGGTCAGCGTCCGTTCCTCGGTCTCTCCGGTGTCATAGTCCACACAGGTCAATGTGACCTCTGTCCCTGCGTCTCCCCGCACCGTATCCACGGTCTCATCATAGCCGCCCAGCTCTTCAATCGTTTTTCCATCGACGGCAACAATCCGGTCATAGGGTCCAAAGTCCGCCTGCTCCGCCGGAGAGCCCACGGCAACTGTCTGCACGACAAGAGCATCCACATTGTTGTCCTCGTCATAGGAAGGGGATACCGTCACACCAATGCCCGTCCGTGTATCCTGATTGTCCTTTCGGTATTCCTCATAGGCCTCCGGTGTCAGATAGTACGACCAGCGATCGCCCAATCCTTCGACATATCCACTCAGAGCGTAGTCCTCCACGCCCTTCATCGTGTACTCTCCGACAAACCGTTTGTCAACAATCGTCTGCATTTCCTTCATTGTGCTGACCAGCGTTTTCATCTCATCCGGTACACCAGCCACATGCAGCGTGATGATCGTCGCCGCCGCTCCTGTCAATACGCTGCACCCAACCGCCGCAAGTATACCATAGCGGATTGCTTTTTTCTTTGAAATCTTGTTTTGCTCCAATTCATCCATAACAGGGATCCTTTCCACCGCGCAAACCACGGCCGGCCACCGCAGCGATACAATGCAATGCAACTGCCGCAGGCGGATACCTGCGGCAGAGAACGATCATTTTGTTGCTGGTTCTCACAGCAACACCGAAAATGCACTCAAAATCATGAGCATCGCCAAAACAAATGCGACCACAGCAACCACACGCCGTGTCCGTTCCGGTTTCATCATACTTTTTGCTTCCTTTCCGTCTTATGACAGGATGCGTCCCTCTTCCCGGGAAGCCAGATACTTGCGTACCATCAGTGCAACCTTAAAGACAATTGCATGATCAAACTCACGCAGATCCAATCCCGTCAGTTTCTTGATCTTTTCCAACCGGTATACCAGCGTATTCCGGTGGACAAACAGCTTACGGGAGGTTTCCGATACGTTCAGATTGTTCTCAAAGAACTTCTGGATCGTGAACAGCGTCTCCTGGTCCAATGCATCAATCGAGCCTTTACGGAATACCTCCGTCAAATACATCTCACACAGCGTCGTCGGCAGCTGATAGATCAGGCGGGCAATGCCGAGATTCTCGTAGGTGATAATATTCTTTTCTGTGTCAAAGACCGATCCAACCTCCAGTGCCACCTGTGCTTCCTTAAAGGATTTGGCGACATCCTTCAGCTGATTGGAAATCGAGCCAATGCCGATCTGGCACTTCATCTGGATCTCATTCTGCAGTGCTTCCTCAATATCCTTGGCAATCTTGATCATTTCCTTCATCTCAGTGTTCTCGCGAACTTCCTTCACCAGAACGATGTCGGTCTCATTGACATGGATGACAAAATCCTTCTGCTTGTCCGGGAACAATCCCTGCACAATATCCAGAGCCGCAACATCTGCACTGTCCACCTGACGAATCAGCATAACCAGACGCGGAACATCCCCCTCAAAATGCAGCTCCCGGGACTTGATATAAATATCTCCCGGCAGAACATTATCCAGAATGATGTTCTTAATAAAGGTCGCCTTATCATGCTTTTCATCGTACAGCGTCTTGATGTTTGCGATGGATACGCAAACAATGGAACAGTAGCTGCGGGCGTTTTCGTCTTCTCCATGCACAAATACCGCATACTCAAAGCGTGAGCTGCGATCAGAAACCGGACGGTATGTATAACCGCCAAACCGGATCATATCTCCCACATAGGACAACTCTGCTGCCGCATCTTCGCGCATTTCGCCAATCCGTTTCAGATCCGAGCACGCTACTACCGTACCACTGGCGTCAATAATACCGATCGTCCGGTCCACCGCATCCTTCATCTGGAGAATAATCGATTGAAACAATCTTGATGCCATCTTTCCTCACCCTTCTTCAATAAATCTCTCCGGTGGAGCATCATAGGGGATTCGCCTCCACCCGGCATTCCATTCAAAATATACAACTCTATTTGTCTATGTTTGTATGCTTCTTAGAGTATAACACAAAATGATAAACTTTTGTACAAATTTTTTCTTTATTTTTTGTTGGTTTTCCCCCCAGTAACATGCTCTGCGCAAAACAAGTGCTTTTCCTCACAGCCGCGCTCGTTCTTCCTCGGTCAGCGGACGCCACTGTCCCGGTTTCAGCTCCTCATCCAGAGCCAGCGCTCCCTCCGAAATTCGTTGGAGCGATATCACCGGCGTTCCACAGGCTGCAAGCATCCTCCGCACCTGATGATATTTTCCCTCCTGTACGGTGACCCGAACACATTGCTCCGAGAGAATTTCCAACCGCGCCGGACGGCATACCGTGCCATCCCGCAGCGTCATGCCCTCCGCAAAGGCTTGTACCGCTTGTGCCCCAGGTGTGCCCTCCGTTGTCGCCAAATATACTTTTTCGACTCCGTGCTTCGGCGAGGTCAGGCAATGGCCCCACGCGCCATCATTGGTCAACAACAACAGTCCAGACGTGTCCTTATCCAACCGTCCGACCGGAAACACACCCATCGCACGATATCGCTCCGGCAACAAGTCCAAAACCGTGTTCTGATCCCGGTCGCGGGTCGCTGACAGGACGCCACACGGCTTATGCATCATCAGATACACAAACCGTTCGTATCGGATCGGTTCGCCATCCACCGTCAGCATCTGCCGCTCTGGATCCACCTTGCAGGAAGCGTCCCGGCAGCACACGCCATCCACCGCCACTGCACCGCGCCTGGCCAGGGCTGCTGCCTCTCGCCGGGAACACCATCCCACAGACACCAATAATTTGTCGATTCGTTGTGCCGCCATCCGTCTACCCTCTCAGGGAAAATTTCGTATAAAATATTATAGCACTTTTGTGCGTTTTGCACAAGATATATTTTCAAAAATATCGCATTATTGAGAAGGATTTCTGTTAGATATGCCAAAATTTGTGTGTTTTTTTCTTATTTGCATCAATTTATGAGTCTGTGGCACTTCCTGTTCCCCCTGTCTCAGAGCGGACCAATCCATACGCCGTGCCCCCGTCACTGAGCGATGTAATATCTCCTGCAATAATCCGGTTTCGGAAAATCAGGAGATTCGCTTCCAGCTCCACGCCCTCCTGTGTATTCAGCACCGTATAGGTCGCCAGCTTGACCCGTTTCCCCCGATATTTCTCCAGATGAAACCCCTGCTGACTCTGCATCTGTGCATAGTTCTGATACACGTCATTGAAATCCGATGGAATGAGAACTTCCTGAACCACACAGGAGTCGGGATCAACCTCCCACCCACATGCACTCAGATACGCAACTCGCTCTTCATTATTGGTCACCTTCGTCGAGAGTTCTCCTTCTGTGGTGTTCTGCTCGACCACACTTCCCATGACTGTCCCCAACGCCGACACGTCTCCGGCAAATTGTGTCGTCACATGAACACCGAGTACAATCGCTGCCACCGCTGCCGCTCCACACAGCAGCTTCCTCCCCGATAGCTTAGTTGTAACAATAAACATGATGATCGCCGCTCCTCCGCCGTTGCATTTCTCGTAATCCAAGCCGATACCGGCTTCTTTGTTTTCAGCGTATGCAGCGCGTCCTCTGGTTATTCCTTTCCAGTATCTCCCTGTTTTTCCACCAATAAACCTACTTCCATGCAAGCAAAACGCCTCTGGAGAGCATTTCTCTCCAGAGGCAGGTAGTTCTATTGCGACCGCCGCAAAACTTGTTTTGCCAGTCGTTTGATTTTCTCTGAGACACTGCTTCTGGCATAACGCTCTGCCAGCTGTGTCACTGTCATATTTTCACGATCCTGCTGAAATTGTTCATACTGCGGATGCAGCATTGCCGGCTTCACAGCCGATGGATTATAGCGCACCGCCGCCGTCCGGTCTACCTCACAGCTCACCAGCTGCTCCTGCACCTCATTCCAGACCACTGCTCCGCGCTTCGTGTTTACCAGAACCAATGACGTTCCCGCCGCGTGATAGCAGTCCGGCTTTACCTTGGAAACACCCCAAAAATCACCCAGTGTCAGGTCAGAGGCCCGATGCTCTCCTTTCCACACGCACTGTCCACACGCCCTTCGGAGCGACACATTGCGCACAAACAGTTTCATATAGGGATTATCCACCGCAGGCATCCGTTCCCGCGCTCCGTCGGCGTAGTGTATCTCGGTCTCATAGTGCTCCCAGCTCCGTCCGGAACGCTTTTTGCGAAACGCCACCGTTTGCACCGGACTGCCATGCTCTTGTGCACACTCCGACAAATACTTGCGCAGAAACTCCGGTTCCGGCGCACCGTGGCAGACAAAATCCACAACCGTGAGCAGCTCGCTGTCTCCACACCAGCGCCGAAGCGCCTCCGCCTGACATGGCGAGGTCACAACCAGCACCGGCTGTTGCGCATCCAAACGCTGTATAATCTCTTCTCTCACTGGCGCCAGAGGAACAAACACATACTTCGAGCCAAACAGAGCGGGCAGTTGCTCCTCGCTCGTCACACCGCGGTACAATACCGCTCCTTGCTCCATCACAACGCCATAAACCGCTCCGCCCTGCCGCAAGGTCCGCTTCGCCAGTGCGGAAAACACTCCGCCGGACGATGCGCTGGCGACCGCCATCGAATCGCGGTGATACGCAGCATATGCTCTCTGCATACGGTCACCTCCTCTTTCTCAGTCTCGCAAGCGGCCCCATCACAAGCTGCTTCTCATACTCATTCATGCTGAATTTCCAGGACAGCGCTGCAAACAATGACGCATATACAACAATCTTTCCGCCCAACAGCAGCCATCCACCGCCCGGCAGCAGAATATTCGTAATGCCTCCATAGAGCAGCATGACGACCATGGCCGGCAGCAAGCGCGCAATCTCACGGAAAAATCCCGGGATGTCCAGATGAATGACCCGGTAATAATAAATATTAATAATGATCCCATTCCCAACAATCATTGCAACCGATGTGGCCAGCGCACAGCCAAGCCCTCCAAAGCGCTGCGCCAGCGGAATTGACGCCGCAACATTGAGTACCGCAATACAAAAATAGACGCCGGAACGGAATGCATGCTTGTTCATCGCCTGTAAAATCGTGATCCCGATATTTTGAATCAATGGAATAATCAGTGGGATCATGACAATCAAACAGATATAATACGCTTCGGTCTTTTGTGCCTCCGTGTACTTTGCTCCCGCCCACAGCCACAGAAACTGCTTTCCATAGCAGACAAATCCGGACAGAATCAATGACATAATCAGGAACTGGATGCGCCCAATCTTGCGAAACACTGCATTGATGGGCTTCATATCGGCCGACACCGCGACCGTGCGTGAGATCTGCGGCAGAAATACCGAGTTGACCGTCGCTGAGAAATTTGTGTACATTGTATTGATTCGTGACGCAATGCCATAAATACCCGTCGCCAGTGTGCCGGCTACCGCACCGAGAATCACAATATCTGTCTTCCAGTACAACTGGTCAATGACGGTATTGAGGAAGATGAAAAATGCAAACCGCAGCATTTCACGGACCAGCGGACGGTCCAGCGAATGCAGTCGAATAGTGATACGAATACGAAAAAAACAGTAAAATGCATTGAGCAGCACCACTGCTATGTTGAACAGTGTCTGAACGACACATACAGCGAATGCCGTCGGAACAAAACACAGCACGACCACATAGCCGACCGGCTGCAGCGCCTGCGACAGCATACTTACACCGCGCAAAAATATAAACTGTTCCCGCGACGACAGCACCGCAACGAACAAATTTGCGGGAATGGTAATCGTCATATTGACAATCAGCAGTACAAAAATACGTTTGCATGAAGCAAACTCTGCTGCCGTCAGCGACCCGGAATACAGCGGTCCAAGACACTGATACAGCAGGATACCGACCAACACGGTCAAAACAGCAATTCCGAGATAAATCAGTCCGGACAGCGCCAGAATATTCTGCTGTCCGCGTTCATCCTTTCGGGCAATTTCCCGTGAGTAGTAGCGCGTAATCGTCGCCGACAGACCAAAATCCATCACCGACATGTAGGCAATCAGCGAACCCATCAGCTCATACAGTCCGTACTCACTGGTGCCCATAAAATACGTCATCAGCGGAACGGTCAGCAGTCCGACCAGAATCGTGATCATCATAGACGCATACGATAGAATTACTCCGATTTTTCGTTGATTGAGCATTCTAACTCCTTATTCTTCCGTCAGCTGTGCGACCACTTCGCCAGCACGGTGCGCCCGCACAATATACTCCGGCATGACAGCATGAAGCTGCATCCGGATATCATCTTCATGATCGAGCATCCACTGAACGGCCTGCACCAAATCGTTCTCTTCCTTCAGTGACTGCACCGGCAGCACATAGTTCTCCGCGCTGCCAAACAAATCGCGGGCAATCCCGCGCGCCTTGACCGAGTAACCAACCACCAATGTCGGGACACACGAAGAATACGCGGCAATCGTCGCGTGAGTGCGGGCTCCGATAAACAGCCGCAGACGGGAGATGTATCCCTTGAGTACACGACAATCCGCGTCACTGATCATCGTAACACGTCCGGAATCGACAAACGGCTCATACAGTCGTTTGAGCGGCTCCCGATCGTCATTGTAGCCCCACACCACATGCGGAATGAGCGCAATCGAAAAATCCGTTTCCCGCAGCAGATACTCCATCAGCGCCATATAATTTTTCATGGTCACGCCAGCACTGCGCTCATTGCCGATAATCATCGGGCTGACATTGATGCCCACGGTGTTGTCCGGTGAGAACCGTGTGGGCAGCGGACGGAATTTTGGCTCCAGCGTAAACGCCGGGTCCGGAGCCAAAACCATCTGCTCCTGTGGAATCCCCGCCGCAAGCATCGCCTCATAGGAAATACTCTCCCTCACCGTCACGGCATCAAACAGAGACAAATGGCGAACAAATGCTCGATCTAGATCCTCAGGCTCAATGGAACATCCAAGCAGCATGGTACGACATCCCTGTCGCTTCATCATGCGATCCGTCGGCCAAAACTGGATTCCCTTGTTGTAGCAATAATTGTCTCCTCCAATGGCAATGGCCAGATCACAGCTTTTCGCCGCACGCAGACATGTTTTCTCTGTCAAAAAATAGTTTTCCAGCTGGCGGGAGCGCACCGTTCGGCGGTTCACCTGATAGAGCGCCCACTGCGGGCGGTATCGGCGCAGAACTGACTTGCTCGGAATAAGTGTCACTTCTTTGTCCACCGCATAGGCATGATCCTCCTGTGCCGCATTGGAGCACAACAGAACACGCGTGTTCACACCACATGCCTCCCGACACAGGGAAGCCGTCGTACGAACCAACGCTTCACATCCATGATTCCGGCTGCCACCATGCTGATATAGCAAAATCTTTTTCATATAATTTCCCCTATTTCTGATCGTTCCTTTCGCTTCAGCGCAGCCCTTGCAACAGATCCAGGGATTCTTTGGCCCATTTCAGGTCAATCGTCAGAAACCCATGCCCCGGTGTGTACAGGTATTCCCGCACATCATGCGCCAGCTTTTCGTATGTGCTCGGCGGCAGTCTCAAATATTGCTCCACACCATCCGGATGTACCAGAACAAATACAAACTCTCCCTTGGTATCAATGCTGTGAAATACAACATCCACAATGTCTGCGCCGTCCCGGGTCAGCTGCATGATTAAAATCAGTTTGGTCAGCTCCACCGCGCGGTCATCCAATCCGCGCTCCAGCACATTGATCTTCTCCCGAAACTCATTCGGCGTGTGCGTGGTGCGCAGACGATAATGATCCAGCCGTGAAAACTCTGCCATCTGTTCCACCAGCTCGGCATCCTCACTGTCCGGAGAAAACCAGACCATAAATTCATTGTCCATATCATGATACATACACGGATGCAGCACCAGGCATACTTTTCCACAGTTCGGACAGGTCCATTCAAACAGCGACAGATCCTCTACCTGGCGTCGGACATCCGGATTCTGCGTCACATTGACACTCCCCCAGACCGTCAGCGGCCCACTCTCTTCACAGTGTGGACAGGTAAAGCGATCTTCTCTTGATAGTGACATATACTAGTTCCTTTCTTTGTTGAAATACGGTATAATAAAGGGCAAAAGGAGGTTCTTCTTATGAATGTATTTTCTATTCCATCCAGTCTTCCGGACAATGAAGAGCTGAAACGCGTCCTTCTGTCCGACAACAATGTTCGTATTGAACATATCGTCTCATCCGGTCAGACTACCCCGCCGGACGAATGGTGCACTCAGGACGACCACGAATGGATCTGTGTCCTGTCCGGCACCGGTGAATTGACATACGACGACGGTCTTGTGCAGCGGCTGAATGCCGGTGATGTCACGTTTATTCCCGCCGGCTGCCCTCATCAGGTGTCCTATACCAGCGACCCCTGCGTCTGGCTCTGTATTTTCTGGACTCCTTCTGAATAATACCTGCTATCTCGCCAAATACAGCGACCGGATCAGCTCGGTGCCGGTTTTCGTCGCAGCCACCTTGGTGCAGAACGACTCCACCGCCTCGCGCGGCAGCTGCTCCTCATAGGCATTGACCAGAAAATCCGCTTCCAGCAGAATCTGATGATCCAGTCCGCCAATCGGCTGCACCGTATGGTGATGGGCAATCAACCAGCAGACCCGATCCACGATCGCTTGCGGCATCCCCATCGGCTCCAGCAGCTCCCGGGCCACTGCCGGGCCTTCCTGCTCCTGATAGGGTCCTGCACTGCTTGCGTATTTGCGTTCCGCCTCATGAATTCCGATGTCGTGAAGAATCGCCGCAATCGTCAGCGTGTACCGCATGTCCTCGTCCAATCCCTCGGCGTCGGAAATCACATCGGCAAACCCGGTCACCGTAATCAAATGATGAATCCGGGCGACATCTGTTCCATTGTACGCCATCGCGGCCCGGAGCACAGAGTCCGGAGACGGCCTATTTTGCTCCATAACCCATCCCTCCCATTCGAATTGTTCTTTTATTGTACCCTAAATTCCAGTGGTCATCAAGGGGAGGACGAGTTTGAAATGGTCCAACGCAAAATTCGCCCGTTTTCGCGGAGATCGTCTGTTATACTTGAGACGAACCCATTCATTCAGAGACATTGTTCCCATCCCGTCTCTGACCAACATTTCTTCTGTTCCGCTCAGGGATATTTCTTCTGCGGAGTCAAAAAGGCGCTGACCATCCGGTCAGCGCCTTTTGCTGCTGCTACCTTTTCGCATCAAATTACTGAACCTTTTCCGAGTCCTTGACATCCTTTCGGGATAGGTTAATGCGTCCCTTGTCATCAATCTCGATAACCTTAACCCAGGTCATATCGCCGACGTTCAGCACATCTTCCACCTTTTCCACACGATGCTTTTCCAGCTTGGAGATGTGAACCAGACCGTCCTTACCCGGCGCAATCTGTACAAATGCGCCGAAGCCCATGATGCGAACGACCTTGCCATAGAAGACATCGCCAACCTCCGGATCCTTGACAATCGTCATGATCATCTTCTTTGCCGACTCACAAGCTGCACCATTGATTGCGGATACACAAACCGTGCCGTCATCATTGATGTCCACCTTGGCACCGGAATCCGCCGTGATCTTCTGAATCACCGAACCGCCCTTTCCGATGACATCGCGGATCTTGTCCGGATGAATCTTAAAGGAAATCATCTTCGGTGCCCACGGAGACAGCTCCTCGCGCGGCTCCGCAATCGCCTTCAGCATGATCTCATCCAGGATCTGATAGCGGGCGTCACGGCACTTGCGGAACGCCTCCTTGATAATGGACGGAGTCAGACCATCCACCTTGATATCAACCTGAATGGCTGTAATGCCCTTCTTGGTGCCGGCAACCTTAAAGTCCATATCGCCGTAGAAATCTTCTACGCCCTGAATATCTGTGAATGTCGTCTCCTGACCGTCATCCGTAATCAGACCGCAGGAAATACCGGCAACCGGAGCGGTAATCGGAACTCCGGCGTCCATCAGCGCCAGCGTCGAACCGCAAACCGAGCCCTGCGAGGTCGAACCATTGGAGGAAACAACCTCGGATACAACACGAATGGCATACGGGAACTCCTCTGCCGACGGGATTACTGGCAGAAGCGCACGCTCCGCCAGCGCACCATGGCCGATCTCACGGCGTCCCGGGCCACGGGCCGGGCGGGTCTCACCGACCGAGAACGACGGGAAATTATAATGGTGAATATATCGCTTTTCCTTCTGCTCAAAAATAGTGTCCAGCATCTGTGCATCGCTCAGCGTGCCCAATGTTGCCACAGACAGAACCTGCGTCTGGCCACGGG
>CAYLXH010000056.1:0-13085 GCA_964387535.1 uncultured Butyricicoccus sp.
ATTTACCATAGGAACCGATTGGCGTTCTCTTAGCAGAGCAAATATAAACATTCATGTAGATAAAATCTCCTTTCAGGGGGGATAAATGTAAAACACAACTGATCCTTGACACACGTTCTCCACTGTCCAAGACCAGTAGAATGCAGGAAATTACTTCTGCAGCCAGTAGCTGCCGTCATGTGCAGAGCCGGAGATCATGCGGCCGTTCTCATCATATCCATAGAAGCCCTTGCCGGTCTTCTGACCCAGCATCTTCGCGCGAACCATCTTCTTCAGCAGACGAGCCGGACGATATCTTGCGTCAAACGTCTCATGATACATGGTCTCCATAATTGCAAGGCATACATCCAAGCCGATCAGGTCGCCCAGCGCCATCGGTCCCATCGGATGGTTTGCACCGAGTTTCATCGCGGTATCAATGCCCTCTACCGTTGCCAGACCTTCCTCAAAGATCTGAATTGCATCGTTGATCATCGGAATCAGCAGACGGTTAACAACAAAGCCCGGTCCCTCAATAACCTGTACCGGAGTCTTGCCGATGTCCTCGGACAGCTTGATAACCGTATCCAGCATGGTCTGCGTGGTGGTCATGCCCGGAATAACTTCAACCAGCTTCATGATTGCTGCCGGGTTGAAGAAGTGCATACCAACAACCGGACGGGACAGTGCTGCGCTCAGCTCAGTGATGGAAAGAGAAGACGTGTTCGTAGCGAACATAACACTCGGCGGGCAAATCCCGTCCAGCTTGCGCAGGAGATCGATCTTGGAGGCCATATCTTCCAGCGCGGACTCAATCATCAGATCGCACTCTGCGGCGCCATCAATTGTGGTAAAGGAAACTCTGGACATGATATTGTCCATGCGTTCCTGTGTGATCTTGCCCTTCTTGACCAGCTTGTTCAGCGGGCCGCAGAACTTCTCACGCTTTGCATCAAAGCCCTTGCCGGAAACAACACATACTACTACCTGATAATCACCGTTTGCCTGTGCAAATGCCTGTGCAATGCCCAGTCCCATGGTACCCGAACCAACAATTGCAACCTTCATGAATAATGCCTTCTTTCTTTAATAAAATCTATCTGTCGCGCAGAGTGGCAATTCAGCCCATCCGCTTGCATTCATGTTAATTTCTTAACAAATTGCAAGTTGATTATAGCATAGCTCGTTTTGTTTTGCAAGAGCTTTTGCACAAATTCTATAAAAATATTTTATTTTTAATTGATTATTTTTTGCTCTTTTTCTGATATTTTAGTGGAAACCTCTCCATTCCGGGGGATTCTTTCCAAAAATACTTGTGTTATTTTTAACAATTAATTCCTTTCTTTTCACTATCGCTTGTGATTTTTTCAACAATCTTCATCATTTTTCATTGTTTGTCATTATTTTGCCGCATAGCGTCAGCTTTCTCACTCCCTGCTTTTCCCTTCTCTTTTTCCCAATAAGCATTCGACGGCAAAATATATCATTTGATCCCTACGGTCTCTCTTTACCTTTTGCCCGATTTGTGGTACAGTAAAATAACTTTATTAATCATCATTTCTGAGGAAACCCTATGTTACTTACCACATTTGTCTGTATTTTAGCCGGCATCGGCGCCGGATTGGGTACTGGATTTGCCGGCATCTCTGCCGCCACCGTCATTTCTCCCATGTTGATCACACTGCTCGGCATTCCTTCGTATCAGGCCATCGGGGTCGCCCTTGCCTCTGATGTTCTCGCTTCCGCTGCCTCCGCTTTCACCTACGCGCGCAATAAGCATATTGATATTTCCAACGCGTTGGCCATGCTCCTGTCCGTACTGCTGATGACCGCAGTCGGCAGCTTTATCGCGTCCTTTGTTCCCAACGCCACCATGGGTAATCTTGCCACGATTATGACCATGTTTCTCGGCATCAAGTTTCTCATTCGTCCCTCTATCCCGGAAAGCAATGAACTCCAATCGTTGAATTTCTGGCAGCGCATCCGCAAATCATTGATCGCCGGCATGTTTATTGGCTTCATCTGCGGCTTTGTGGGTGCCGGCGGCGGGCTCATGATGCTGTTCGTACTGACCTCAATTCTTGGCTATGAGCTCAAACATGCGGTTGGAACCAGCGTCTTTGTTATGACCTTCACCGCATTCACCGGAGCTGTGTCGCATATTCTCATCTCTGGTATTCCCAGTCTGTATATTCTGCTTGTCTGTATCCTGTCCACACTGATTGCCGCACAGATCGGTGCTGTCATTGCCAATCACGTGGACAACAGGCTGCTCAACCGCCTCACCGGTGGTATTTTGACTGTGATTGGCTTTAGCATGACAATCATCCGTGTCGTCGCATAATAAAACGCAAACAAAAAGGCTGCCGGGTCTCCCCGCAGCCTTTTTTCTGTCTCAATTAAACTTGACAACCTTATGCGCCAAACGGTAGCCGGTCACACACACCTTGCGTCCACCCCGGCCCGGAATGGCCGCAGCACCCGCCATGGATGCATACCGCAGTCGGCGTCCATACCGTCCCTGCTTCTTAATGTATTCCCACAGCTCCTGAATGTCCCGTTCAGATTGCTCGGTGCCGCAAATACGGGAGAATGCCGCCGCAATCATCAGCATCATGGTCAATTCATGATGCAGATAGTGTCCCAGCTTCGGATTGCTCTTACGTATGGCCGGAACGTCTGCGGAATCAAAAATCATCTTTGCCACAAGAATCTGATGGCGGTAATTCTTGCGCATGCTTTCCTCTGATACCGACTGTCCATCCCGTCCAATCAGATACTGGTACAAATTCTCATTTAGGTAGCACATCGTCTGTGTCAGTCTCAGTGGGGCATAGGCATACAGATTATCTTCATAGAATGTGTGCTTCGGCAGTTCCACCCCACAGTCGCGCAGAATCTGCGTGCGGTAAATCGTGGAGTGCAGCGTCAGGTACTGATTCAGGCGAAAATGCCGCGTCTGTTCCCAGGTAATCAGCGCATCCACCGGAAAGGCATTTTCATAGGAGATGACCTGATCCGGCCGCCCATCCTGATACGTATACACATAGTTGCAGATCATCAAGTCCACGCCGCCGACGGATTCCAGCGCCTCCAACTTGTCCAACACACGCTGAAGTGCTTGCGTATCCACCCAGTCATCCGAATCCACGACCTTGAAGTACTGACCCGTAGCATGGCGAAGTCCCTGGTTAATTCCTTCTCCGTGTCCACCATTTTCCTGATGAATCACGCGCACAATATCCGGATACTTCTCCGCATATTGGTCCGCAATTTCCCCTGTGTTATCCTTCGAACCATCGTTAATAACAATAATTTCCATCCGCTCGCCGCCGTCCAGCAGCGTATCCAAACAGCGGCTCATAAACGCCGCGGAATTATAACACGGAACGGTAACGGTAAGCAGTTTGTCTGTTTTCACAATATTTCTCCCCTCATTCTCCTCGTTATCTCAATTATGCAAACCAGAGCTCACGCAGACTCCGGCCCATCAATCGCTCCAGCCCGCGCACCTGTCTGCGATAATATCCTTCCAGCAGCTCACGCGTCTGCGGTTTCATCGCAGAAAAGTCTGTCTCTTCAACAATACAGTTCGACTGAATCGTCGTGTGCACCTTTTCATACAGCCGATAGGCGGACGGGAGCCGATGCGACAGATCCATAAATTCATACAGCAAATAGTTGAGACCGCCTTCGCTGACGCTAATCTTGCTCCGCAGTGGTGAGGCCGCGCGCAGCACACCCTCATTACTCCGCAGATCATACTGCACCGCCGGATCATCCTCAATGCCCAAAAAATCATACAGATCCTGACAGATGCCTTTCTGATCGCGGATAAACTCTTCAAACAAAATAAATTTCATGTTCTCCCGCGGGAAAAAGCGCAAGTATTCATGAATGCTCTCACAATAATTCCCTTGGGAAAAGCACAGATATTTCAGCCGTTTTTTCATAATCTCACTGCGCCGGTACGGGTCGCCCAATATCCTGCGGACGTAGCGGTCAAATCCCTCCGCATGTCCATGTTTCAGATCAAACTCCGTATCTATCAGCGGCAGGAATCCCAGTGCTCCAAAATATTTATACGCAGAATAGCAGCGGTCAACCGGATTGCGCATCATGAAGATGAGCTTGGTATCCCTTGGAAAGTCCACGCCAATTTTCTCCGCGCAATTCGTAAACGACAGTCCGGCATTGACCTCACCGCGCAGACGGGAATCCCCCGGTTTTACATGACCGAAATACCGCGATTCATACCATTTTTTCCCTCCGATTGCGCGAAAGCCTTTGACCCGATAATACATCGGCTCTTTGACGTCGCGCGTCAACACAATATCTTTATGCTGCCGCAGGAGATCATACATGGTGGTTGTCCCACATTTTTGAAATCCAATACACAAAAAGGATGGCTGCATCGTCACTCTTCCTTTCGTTTTTTTCTCTTAGATCAGCAGACAGAGACCATTACACAGCAACACAGAAGCCCCGGCCGTGAAAACAATCAGAGTAAACAGACGGCACCGGCGGTATCGGCGCATCAGCATCGCCATTCCCAGAATCGCCGCACTGATCAGCATCATCACCCATCCGTCAATTCCATATGCTACGCCGACATCCAGATTTTCCCCCAGCATCGACACCGCAACCGTCAGCAACAGGCCGCTGATAATCGGTCGGATATATCGCTTAATAGCACGGAAGATTTCCAAATTTTCAAACTGATCATAGATCCGATAGACCCACAGGAACGTAAGCCCCGACGCTCCGACTCCGCAACCAAACCCCGCCATAGCCGTACAGACCGCTTGCAGCGTTCCCTGTTGGCGTCCCAGGCAAAATCCGACGCCGCTTAAAATCTTGCAAAGAATGGAACCCGGCATCGCGTTGGCAATCGTGGCAATCTGTCCATAAAATTCGTTCCGCGTAATCATGTCGCTTCCCACAAACAGCCCCTTGGCGATGACCAGGTAGGCATCGCCGCCGCCGAACGAGAGGAACACCGAAGCAATCGCCTTGCCCAGAAAGACCAACACGCCCGGATACAGGAGCAGCGCCGGCAGGCACAACAAAAAAATATACAAAAACCAGCACAGTGATTCTCGGAGTACCGTTCGAATCGGAAACGTGCGCAGTTTGTTTTCCTCGCCGCCAATGCTGCAAATCAGGCCATGCCCGCCCAGCACAACCATCGTGAGCTGCAGCCCCCGGCGCACTACCAGACTGGAAATCACACCTGCTTTTCCCACACTCAACAGATACAGTAGCGAGATCACTGCGGCAACCACCGTCTTTCGGCTGTGCAGATGGCCCCGCGTATAGAAAATAATGAAAAACGTAATCGCCAAAACATTTAATGTGGAAATCGCAAATAGCGGCGTGGCATCAATTCCGAGGATCGCATTGAGTTCCTTTCCGCTGGTCAGTGCGAATACCGCGAGAATCAAAAACAGCGAGACACGAAATTCCCTTGGTTTTCCGATCTTCGCTGCAACCGTGTACAGAGAATAGGAGCACAGGAGCAGCACAATCAATGCAACGATCCCCACCGATGCAAATCGAACCTGCCGACTCATCGGCTCTGCAAGCAGAGAATACAAAGCCAGCAGACAAAGCGTCAAAACGGTACCCGGCAGCGCCATCGCGGTTGCCGCCGCAATCATCCCTCGGTTTCCTGCAATTTTTCTTCCAATACCGGAGGCCAGTTCGACCGGAAGGGCACCCGGTGTGATATTGGCCACAATGACTTCTTTGTCAAACTCCTCCTGCGTCAGCAGTTTGCTCCCCGTCACCATTTCTCGTTCCATAACCGGAACCAGCGCATTGCCGCCGCCAAATCCAGCGACGCCAATTTTGGCCATGGTAGAGATCAGTGAAATCAATGTTCCCATCCTCACAGGCCTCCTCAGGATAAATACTGCTTGAGCGCTGTCTCAAGCTCTTCCGCCGTCTCTGTAATGCTTCTCCCCACCGTATGCACCACAATCTCTGCCTGTTCCGGGGGTTCATACGGGCTGGAGATTCCCGTAAAATCAGGAATTTCCCCCCGACGCGCTTTCCGGTACAACCCTTTGACGTCCCGTTTCTCGCATTCCTCAAGCGGTGTATCGACGTAGATTTCTACAAACGCGTCCCCGACAATCCGGCGTGCATTCTGCCGATCACGGCGAAACGGAGAGATAAAGGAAGTCAGAACAATCAGCCCCGCGTCGTTCAGCAGACGGGATACCTCGGCAATCCGGCGGATGTTCTCAATCCGATCCTGTTCCGAAAATCCAAGATTCTGATTCAGTCCCATGCGGACATTGTCCCCGTCCAGGAGCATGGTGTGATATCCCTGTGCCATCAGCCGCTTTTCCAGTTCATTGGCAAGCGTTGATTTTCCGGAACCCGACAGTCCGGTCAGCCACAGTGTTCGCGGCCGCTGCCCGAGCCTTTTCGCACGCGTCTCCCTCGTAACATCCAGTGCTTGCCAGACCAGATGATTGTCCTGCTGATCTGCGCAGCAGCTTCGTGTATCTGCCTCTGCCATTATGACATTCTCTCCCTTGGTTCGTTATTCCAGCGCTCAACCGATCGGCAGAACATCTGTTTATCGGCAAGTATTATACCACCTTTTTTTGAACAATGAGTGAAAAAAACAGGAACGCTGTCGTAAATCTCGCATCGTCCTCTATTTCTTAGCAAATCCTTAGCGCACGCTGCACATAATTTTTTCTGTCCTATTGTTTTTTTATTATATCAGAACCATACAGGAAAGCAAACTCTTTTTCCTGATATAGACAAAATACAGACAAAAATCCGCTCCGAAGAGCGGATTTTTCCACAATATACTGCTTTTCCTCTGATTAAGCCGTCTGTCGTTCCGGCTCTGCGTGCACAGACAGCATCTGGATCAGTGAACCGAGCAGCAATGCCAGTGCGGCGCAGGCATTCCAGACATCGTCGGCGATGCTGTGTGTTTTTTGACCGGTATACTGATCATGCCGAGACGAAATTGCACGGATCAGACCATCGGTCGTCAACGGCATCCGGCCGCTGGAACCCTCAGCAAAAGCGGCAGCTGATTGCTCCTGTACGCGCTCTTTGATACCAAACGCCATGCGCTTTTCGTAAATGTAGTGTGCCAGCAGTCCATGCTCATAGATAGTGTCATTGTGTGGAAAGGTGAAAAAATCAGTAATATAATGACAAATCTCTCCCAGAGCCTCGCTCAGCTTGGCTCCATTGCGGGCTTCCATTCGAAACGTTTCAATAAAGGTACGCAGCTTTTCCATAACCTCATCAAACATCAGAGACGGATAGTGCCGCTTCGAGAGATACTCACCCTTCAGATCAGGCTTCAGATTTCCAAAATAAAACGCCTTGCGGTCAAATTCAATTCCTTGTGTTTGCTCAAAATAATCTAACAGACAGCTGGCAACCGTGGTATGCGACACAGAATCCATCGGCACCACTCCTCTCTTTGATTTGTTACATACAGTATAGCATAGATCGACGCAAAAAAGCGCAACATTACAAAGATTTTACCGTAAATTTTTTCTTACAATATTTGCTTAAATTTTCTTTTTGGTAATCTGCTTCCTAATGAGCAGCGCCCAAAAAAATTGGAGCGGCACCAACGGTACCGCTCGCCATTTCAGTCCCCTGCCTCACAGTGCACGGAACATTTCATTTTTGTATTTCAGTTTTCCATCCAACGCCTTGCGCAGCATACCACACATCGCCTCGCGGTCCTGATTCAGCGTACCGCGCAACGACAGATAGTTTGACGCATGGTTCGACCGGAATACTGCTCCCTCGCAGTCAATATGCTCCAGCATCAGCAGCGTTTCCTCTGCAACCTGCGTAGGAGAGAGCAACTGGAATTTTCCTTCCCGCCATTCCCGCTCAAGCTGTGTATCGCCCTCGAACATCAGGGTCAACAGCCCGATATAGTCCGGCTTCATCCGGGTAAAGGCGTCCGCCGTGCCCAGCGCGTGCTCCTTCCACCGTTCCGTGCCGCCCAGACCGCTGATCGCGGTGACCGAAACCTTCATGCCGGCCTCCTTGACTCGCTGTCCTGCCAGGACGATCTCGTCGACTGTCGCCCCCTTATTGATATGCGTTAGTACCTCATCGCAACCGGATTCCAGCCCCAAATAGATCATCTTGAGGCCCAGCGAACGCAGCAATGCCAGTTCCTCTGGCGTCTTGCGCAGAATACTCTTCGGAGATCCGTAACTCGTCACCCGGGTGCACTCCGGAATGACCGCACGGATATGCTCCAGAATCGCAACCAGATCCTCAGTTTTACGAATCAGTGCATCTCCGTCCGCCAGAAAGACCCGTTCAATGTGACGGTATGCTTTACGAGCAATATCAAAGTCCTCCAACACTTGATCCAGTGGGCGCAGGTGGAACTGCTTTTCCTTATACATATCACAGAACGTGCATTTGTTATGACTGCATCCGACCGTTACCTGTACAATCAGGCTGTACGCCTCACTGGGCGGCCGAAAGACGCGTCCTTCATATCTCATACTATTCTCCTCTCCTATCGTTACCGCGTGATTGTATTCATTATTAGTATACCGTATTCACACACGGTTTCGCAACCGCTGCCGCAAAAAAGCACGTATGGTTTTCTTTCCCATATGCTACAGGAGTCCGGATGTTTCCTCCCAAACCTCATCAGCTTTCTGAGGCAATGTGCTCCTCCGCGTTCAAAAAGACGCAAGCAGATTGTTCTGCTCGCGCCTTCTGTACATTCTGACTGAACTTATTCCTCCGGAGCTTCCTCCGAGGTGTCCTGCTCTTCCGGAGCTTCCTCTTCGTCCGGAACATCCTCTGCTTCCAGTGCAGACTCTTGCTCTTCTTCCGGAGTATCTTCCGCAATCTCCATCTGCTCCTCGACCGGCTCGCACTCCTCTGCACTCGCTGCGCACTCCTCTGCGCACTCACAGGCCTCGCAAGCGCTTTCGTTCTCTGCATTCATATCATTCAGCTCATCCATTGCCTTGAGCTCTGCTTCGTGATAGACCTGTTCTGTCTTGTTGCGTCGGTAAACCGCAACACCTGCTGCAACGCCAGCTGCTGCAGCGCCAGCCAGAGCGATTCCTACGCTAACCCTTGACTTTTTTTTGTTCTTGCCCATACGTCATGTCTCCTTCACGCCGCAACTGCAGCAAATTTTACAACCGGGAATGCTCCCTTTTTTGTACCAATATGGTATCATAATCTCAGTCAGACTGTCAATATTTTCGTAGAATATTTCCAAAAACTTCATAGTTTTTGTTGTTTTTTTGCCAATTATTCCAACAATTATTTTTCCCCTTGAACTAATCTGCCGCTATGCTACAATAGTGGCAATTGCGAGTATTCCCACAACCTCAAATTCCTATGCAACAGAGAAAGGAGCTCGGCGTTATTATGACTTCTCTCGCTCAACATAAGCGGCTGCGCTTTGGAATGCGCACGGCAAAATCTGCTTTATCCGTAACTCTTGCTCTCGCGCTCTCCTATGCCATGGGCAGCACCTACCCCGCGTTCATGGCAATCGGTGCTCTCGGCTCCATGGAGCGCTCGATTACCGGTTCACTGCGAAGTGCACGCGATCAGCTGCTCGGCAATCTCGTCGGTGCATGGATGGCCACGCTGGTCGTTCTGCTTTTCAACAACGGGTATCTCCCGCTGTCGTTTCTCCCTTTCATCACCGGTGTTGGTACCATTGTCCTTCTGGTATTCTGCAACCGATTTCAACTTCAATCTGCCGCTAACCTTTCCTGTGTTGTCTTCGTCTGTTTAATGGTAGATATTTCCAGTGGGCAGTCTATTTTTTACGGCTTTTCCCGCTTCATCGACATCATGATCGGCATTCTGATTGCCCTGGTTGTAAACATTGTCATCCGTCCCTACAACCATAAGCCGCGAATTTATTCCATGATTTCCGGCACGAAGGATTCCATGCTTCCTCTGCTGGAACAGCGGGTTCTGCGCTGCCGGATTCCCATTCTGGATTCTGTCAACCGGGATATGGAGCGCCTGCACCGCGAAATCACCATTGTAGCGGAAGAAAAATACAACAGCACGCTCACCCAAAAAGACATCGCCTACATTCAGGGCTGCGAACAACTCATCACCAAAATGCAGGACTCCCTCATTAGCATCTGCAGTCTGGATGCTACCCCGACGCCGAACGAGGAAAATTTGAACCGTCTGTACGCCCTCGGTCTCGCACACACAGAACAGGACAATTTTCTGGATGGAAAATGCACCCCGGAGGATAGCGTGGTTTTAAACTATTATTTAAAAATTTTCCTGGATGCCCATGATTATCTCTGTGAGCTTCTGGAACTGTGAAATTCGGCAAGTAAAACGCCCTGATCTCTGAGAGATCAGGGCGTTTGGTTATTCAATGTGAAAAATCTGATACATGTCCTCGTTGGTATCAAAGACCACCGATCCCGACGCCGCCTTCCATGCGGTACGGTCGTCATAGACCACTGTCACCTTGGCTCCGCCATCCTGCATCTGAGACAGCCCAGCCGCATTCTCCTCGGTCGCCAACACGCGGGAAACACTCTGATACATTGCTGTGAGGTCCTGTCCCCGAGCGCTCGCCTCATAGACATCGGTCTCCATCCACAGGCTCACCGGTACGTCTCCCGCTGCTGCGGCAATCCGATCCCAGTCCGCCTGAATGGTCGCTGCGGCATCCGTCTGCTGATCAAACGAAATCAGCTCGGTCTGCCCAGCCGGAAATACAAATTCCGAGAGCACCAATTCATCACAGCCAAGCGCAACGCCCGCCGAGACAATATCACATAAATACTGAACCGCATCGCTGTCCGTCGGATCCAGCCAGCGATGGTTTTCCCCGTCCAGCCAATTGGTTCCCGCCTCACCATACCAGCAGGACAAATTGCTGTTCTGTCGCGTTGCCATATCATCCCGGAAACAATGGACGCGGCCGATGACTCGAATCCCAGCCGCTTTCATCTGTGCAATCGCCGCCGGAAAATCATCCACATAATCTGCGGAAATGACGGAGACATCCAAAACCGACGTCGTCACATCCGCACACAACCAGCCATCACTGTTTTTCAAATTCACGATGATGGTGTCCAGCAGCCCCTGTTCCTTGAGTGCCAACAGCTGATTCCGATAATCGTCGTCGTACGTCAAATCCTTTGCCGTAACGGTCACCGCACGGATCGCCTCCGGTGCCGCACGATCCACCTGCTGTTTCTCCGGCTGCGTTGTCTTTTCCTGTTCTTCACTGTCTGCTGTCTCCGGTTCGGCGTCACCAGCACCGCCGCTGGCGTAGCGTGAATAGTCCACCAATCCAGAGCTGCTTCCTTCCATTTCCAGTACGCCATACCGGTCAATCACATGTGCGCCATTCTCATCAAACGTCAGGCAGCGCAGAACAAGAAAAGCGCTCATGAGTACCACCAGAAGCAGTACAATAACGATGAGAATGCCTGTTGTCCGGCGCTTCCTGTTGTTATTGTCCTCTGGGTTCCTCATGAGCGTTCTCCTTACCTTGTGTTACATCAAACGATGCTTACTTCTCCTCTGCACTTGCAGCGGCAGTCGGCTTCTTGATCGCCTCATCCTGTGCTGCAACGTGCTCTGCCGTCGCCTTTTCCGCAGCGGCAGCCTTCTCCGATGCAACCTGAGCAGCCTTGTCCGCCTTTGCCTGCTGTGCAGCAGCCTTCTCTGCGGCAGCCTTTGCTTCCTTCTCCGCAGCGGCCTTCTTTGCAGCAGCCTGCTTTGCAGCGGCCTGCTTCTTCTTGATCTCAGCCAGCTCGGCAATCTTTTCCTTCGTATGCCACGGCTCGATGACATGACGCGGACAAGCCTTCGCACACATCTGGCATCCCTTACACTTCTCGTAATCAATGACCGGAATGTTGCCGTTCATCTGGATCGCGTCAAACTTACAGGTGTTGACACAAAGCATACAGCCGATACAGCCAGCATCGCAGGCCATCATAACCGGCTTGCCCTTGTCGCGGTTCGAGCAGTCAATGCGTACTACATTCTTCGCCGGTACCAAGCTGATGATGCCCTTCGGGCACGCAGAGATACACTTGGAGCATGCGGTACACTTCTCTTCGTCTACCTTTGCCACACCGTTCTCGACCTTGATCGCACCAAACGGACACGCAGTCTCACAGGTACCCAGACCCAGACAGCCATTGGCGCATTCCTTGTAACCGTTGTCAACACGGAGCGCACCCAAGCAGTCATGAATGCCCTCATACTTCGCGCGGAGCTTTGCGTTCTCGCAGCTGCCGGCACAATGTACATGCGCAATCATCTTATCGCCGGAGGTCGCTTCTACGCCCAGAACAGCAGCAATTTTTTCCGCTGCTTCCGGACCGCCGACCGGACACGCATTGACCGGAGCCTTACCTTCTACAATTGCAGTAGCCAGACCGCCACAGCCCGGATAACCGCAGCCGCCGCAGTTCGCGCCCGGCAGACACTCCTGTACCGCCGGGATACGCTCATCGACTTCGACAGCAAACACCTTGGATGCAAATGCCAGAATCAGGCCAAACAGAAGGCCCATGACACCGAGCACCAGCACCGCATAAATAATCGTCATCATAATAAGCTGTCCTCCCTATTACCAGATCTTCATACCGCTGAATCCGAGGAACGCCATGCAGAGCAGGGACGCGGAAATCAGGGCGATCGGCATGCCTTCAAAGCTCTTCGGGATCTTTGCGGACGCAGCCAGGCGCTCACGAATGGACGCGAACAGGACAATGGCCAGCGTAAAGCCGAGACCACCGGTAACGCCGTATACCACAGACTCAATGAAATTATAGCTGTTCTGAATATTCTGCAGTGCAACACCAAGAACCGCACAGTTCGTGGTAATCAGCGGCAGAAATACACCCAGAGCCTGATACAGGGCCGGCAGAGACTTCATCAGGAACATTTCAACAAACTGTACCAGGGTTGCGATGACAAGGATGAACGCAACCGTCTGCATAAAGCCCAGACCGAGCGGAACCAGAACAAACTGGTTAACAATCCAAGTAACAATGGAGGCCAAACCCATAACGAAGGTTACCGCCATGCCCATGCCGACTGCGGTGTCGATCTTCTTG
>CAYLXH010000057.1:0-13011 GCA_964387535.1 uncultured Butyricicoccus sp.
CAAAATCAATAGAGGCCGCTGCCCCGCGCCCAGTAATGATTTTACCGTCCACATAGTATGGATCTGTTCGCAGTTGTGCACATTCCATCTGATCGTTCACACTAAAATGGCAGACTGCTTGTTTTTCTCGAAGAATTCCCTTGGCCGACAAAACGGAAGGTGCAGCACAGATTGCTGCCATATAGCAATCATGGTCCAGACAATGTTGAATGGCTTTGTCAATAATCGGCTGATTAAAATAATTTTTGGTCCCTGGTCCTCCTGGAAGAAAAATCATTTCACAATCAGAAAAATCCACCTCATTCGCTACCATATCGGTCTCTGTGCGAATGCCGAGCTTACTTGTAACGGTTTTTCCCATGACGCCAACCCGTGTCACTGAAATCCCTGCACGGCTGAGCATATCGAGCGGCGCAATCATTTCCGTATCTTCATATCCATCTACTAAAAAGATATAAACCATATCCTATTTCCCCTCTCTATCTTTAATTAAACAGCAAATTAAAATAGCCGGGCTGAATCGGTTGTTCTGTGTGCGAACGCAAACAGCCCAAGCGGCTCTGTGCTCCAGGCACCGTTATTTTTATTTCGCTCTTGCCCAGATACCATAAAACAGCGTTTGCCATCTGTTCCGGATCCGTACAAAGCAATTCCTGCGCCCACAGGCCGTCCGCCACATTCCAAACGAATGCATAACCGACCAATTCCCCACAACGAGAGAACCATCCTAGTACCGTTCCCCCAAGAGCCTGAAACATCTGGATTTGATCCTCCCAATTTTGTCTGCTTCGCATCAAGTGCGGCATTGGAAGCGAGGCAGTATACAAAGACTGCATCGTATTCCAGTCCTTTTTGGTCAACGGGCGAACGGTTCCTTCCGGACGCGCTGAACCGGTACAGCCAATGGTATCATTGGAAACATAAAACGCCGTTTCATACCCATACTGCTGATAAAAATCATACAACCACGGTTCTGCCGGAATTAATATGGATGCTGCCCGTCCCATCTTCTGGTCAATCCGAAAGGATTCCCGAAGCAACATCGCCATATATCCTTGACGCCGATATTCCGGAGCAGTACAAGCCCCATAAATATAAGTGACCTCCGAGATGGAAGTGCCATCTTGGTACTGATAGGGAAGCATTTGCAGCATTGCACATAACACATCACTCTCATAAAGAAGTAACGTCTGTTCTGGACGATACTGATTGGCAAAAAACCATTCCGAAAAAGCCGGATCATCGCCAAAGCAGCGGTTCCACAAAGCAATCACTTTTGTTGTATCCTCCGCAGTGGCAAATCGAATCATAGTACCTTCTCCTTATTGGTATACGGTCAGTGCAGTACGGCACAAACCTTTTGAATTAACTCGGAGGAAATCTCCTCAACAGAACGAATCTTCTCTCCCTCTGTGCAGCAAATGCGATGCCAGCCAAAGCGGTCAGCCAGTAGTGAGGCTGTTTCATAGCATTTGCGCAGATAGGCAATATCATTCTCATGAATGTCAATCTGTTTCCCCTGTCGATGTAACAACAATTCCTTCGCGGCCTCGGTCGGCATATCCAAAAAAAATACGGCATCCGGTTTCGGAATTCCCATAATCCGGTACTCAAAATCGAACAGCCAATTTAAATAATCTTCCTGCTCTGCATCTGCCAGCTTGGACGTCTGGTGAATCGCATTCGATGTAGTATAACGATCTGCCAAGACCAGCCCACCAGCTTCATAATAGTCTTTCCAGTCCTTCCGATACGACGCAAAACGATCCACAGCAAAGAAGGTAGACGCAGCATACGCTGATACATCTTCCGGATGCTTTCCAAATTCTCCATTCAGATACATACGGATCAACGCAGAGGATTCTTCCTGATATCTCGGAAACACAAGCCGTCGATATTCCATTTTCTGCTGCTCCATCCAACTGCACAGCCGCAAAAACTGTGTCGATTTTCCGGATGCATCGGTGCCTTCCAGCACAATCAGCCTGCCGCTCATTGTTGTCCCTCTCGAATCGCCTGATACTTTTTGCGCACAAGTTCTGCTTGTCCACACGTCATCTTCCCCTCCGTACATGGACCACAAGTGCAAGAAGGTCCTGCATTACGAAATAAGGTCGGTGCAACCGCATAAACGAGGCGATACATCTCCTCTGCCAGTTCGCGAATTTCCCACTGCGCACGGTTGCAACAGCGCAATTGAAAAAAGTTATACAGAGAGCGCGCATTGGCTGTCATCACAATTTTGGTTGTACAAGCATTGGGAAGGACATAGCGGGCATCTTCGATCGCCTTTTTTTCAGCTTTGCGCACCGCTTCTTTTTCTGAACAGCCTTCATCAAGAAATCTCTGCTTGTGTTTTTTCATAAGAATCGACGTCAGCTCGTCGTAGGTTTTCTGATCATCCTCCATCGCCTGACGAAACAGCGCGCACGCTTCCGGATCATCCTCAATTTCATGCGGTATCACATACTCAAATCCGTGCTCTCCAACATAGCGCTGCGACTGCACACTGAACGACGCCATGCGATGGCGAGTAATCTGCGCCAACAGCGATCGTGAAACCCCCTCCATAGCAAAGGTAAACGATGCGTGCTCAATCGGGCTGGCGTGACCAATTTCCGTCAGCATTGTCAGAAAGGATTCGGTTTTTTCCGATGTCAATCCCTCCATCAATGTGTCCACAGAGGTTGCAGAATAACAATTTTTCGCCGCTGCCGAAACAATTGTCTCTGGCATAGGTGTATAGGCAATCAGCTTGACATTCATGTATCATCTCTCCCGGTCAATCGTTCTTTTGCTGCGCAGACGAGAAACAGGGGGAGCTTCGCCATACGCTTATAACGCCACGGCTCTTTTTTCAAACGATACAACCATTCCAAACCATGGTTGACATAAAATTCCGGTGCTCGCTTCGCTACCCCGGCATAAATATCCAGCGAACCTCCCAGTCCGCAGAATAACGTCGCCGGAATATCCTGCAGGTGCTTCTGTATAAAATACTCCTGCTTTGGTGCTCCCAGACAGACCAGAATCAAATCCACCGGTCCAACCGCCTTTACGGCATCAACAACTTCCTGTTCATCCTCAAAGTAACCGTCATGACAACCCGCAATCCGCAGTCCCGGATACTGTTTCCATAAATTCTGCGCCGCTTGCTTGGCAACGCCGGGTTTGGCACCGAGCAGATACAGGCTTCGCTTTTCTTTCGCCATTTCTGCCATCAAATCGACAGCAAACTCTACACCGGCAACCTTTTCATAAATGGGCTTACCCTGAATTTTTGCGGCATGTAAAATGCCTACCCCATCTGGCAATGACAGTGACGCTCCATTGAGCAGTTTTTTTAATTGTGGATCATTGCGTGCCATGTATACAATTTCCGAATTCGGAGTAACAATATATCCCTTTCGATGTTCTCGAATCTGCTGCATGGCCAATGTCACTGCCTCCGCCTTCGAGACAGCGTCAAATTTGACACCCATAATTGAAACCTTGCTCATAGAAGCCTCCCCATTTTCTTCTGTCAGACAATCTAAGTCAATTTATTATATCGTATCTCTCACATTTTATCAAGGAATGATACCACAGAAAGGCCGAATATCCCCCAAAAAGAAAAAATCTCTGCAAACCGGCTGTACATTAGCCGATTTGCAGAGAAAATTCCATTATAGCGTTACCTTATGAAAAGTCTTTTTTCCCTTTTTGATCATCATTCCGTCCCCGGAAAAGCTATCCAGTCCAAACGTCGCATAAACATCAGTAACCTTCACATCATTGATCGTTAAGCCTCCCTGTTCAATCAGGCGGCGGACTTTTCCCTTTGACTCGACGAGCTTGGTCTTAACCATCAAATCCAACACTGCAATCTGTCCATCGGTCAGATCATCTTCGCTTAGTTTGGTTGTCGGCATGTTTCCGGCAGCAGTTCCGCCGGCAAATGCTGCCTTTGCTGCCTCCAGTGCCTTATCTGCTTCCTCTTTGCCATGAACCATAGAAGTAATCTCATATGCCAGTTTTTCTTTTGCCTTGTTCAAACCAGCACCCTCTAATGTCTCATACTCGGCAATTTCATCGAGCGGCATAAATGTCAACATCTTCATGACGCGAATGACATCTGCATCATTGATGTTTCGCCAATACTGGAAGAACTCATACGGCGAGGTCTTTTTCGGGTCAAGCCAAACCGCACCCTTCTCCGTTTTGCCCATCTTCTTGCCTTCCGAAGTCGTCAACAAGGTAAACGTAAGACCATAGGCATCGTCCTTGCCATCCACACGGCGAATCAGATCGGCACCATTGATAATGTTCGACCACTGATCATCGCCGCCAAGTTCCAGATGACAATCATGATTGCGATACAGATACAGGAAATCATAGCTTTGAAGCAGCATATAATTGAACTCAATAAAACTCAATCCTTTTTCCAGGCGACTCTTAAAGCACTCTGCCGTCAACATACGGTTAACCGAGAAATGAACGCCAACTTCACGCAAAAAGTCCATATAATTGAACTTCAGAATCCAATCCGCATTGTTCAGCATCAGCGCGGTACCATCGTCAAAATTTACCAAGCGGCGCATTTGTTCGCGGAAGCATTCCGCATTGTGGTTAATCTCTTCTTTTGTCAGCATTTTGCGCATATCCGTTTTTCCAGTCGGGTCGCCGATCATCGTCGTGCCCCCGCCAATCAGCGCAATCGGGCGGTGTCCGGCCTGCTGTAAACGCGCCATGACAACCAGCTGCAAAAAATGGCCAACATGCAAACTGTCTGCTGTCGCATCAAACCCAATGTAAAATGTGGTCTGATGGTTATCCAGAAGATCACGGACTTTTTCTTCATCGGTGCACTGAGCAATCAAGCCGCGTGCCTGTAATTCTTCATATACCTGAGACATACTTTAATTCCCTTTCTGTGTTACCCACAAAACTTTTTTGTAAAGAGTAAAAAAACTCGTCCTTTTGTGATCAAAAGGACGAGCTATTGTCGTGATACCACCTAATGTTCATACACAGCTCACACTGTGTACCTCAGCAGGTATGTAAACATACCCCAGCCTGTAACGGTGCTCTCCGTCGTGACCTACTGAGCCAAAACAGCCGTTCGACACGAAACTCCGAGATGTATTCACATTGCCATCCTCGCGCCTTTCACCAGCCGGCTGCTCTCTGTCAGAATGCAATCAATGCTACTCGTTCTCATCATTGCTTTTTAAATATTTGATTCATCCAATCGTACATGTTTGCTAAATGGAATAAAGCAACTAACTTATATCATAAAAATCAACAGAAGTCAAGGGTAGCATCAGATTTTCTGAGTAACGCGCACTTATGTTTCCGCTGTTCCCCAGTCACGACGCTTCCAATGCTCTGCCTGTTCCAGAAGCTCTTCTGCATTGCGCACAGACGTTTCTGTGACCTCAGCCCCCGAAATCATGCGTGCCAGTTCCTCACTTCGCTCTGTACCCTCAATGGGCTCCACACTGGTAAATGTCCGATCTGTCATGACATTCTTTTGAATCAACAAATGATGGTCTCCCATCGCTGCAATCTGCGGCAAATGTGTCACACAGAGGGTCTGTTTTGTGCAGGAAATATTGCTCAACTTCTGCGCAATTTTCTGTGCCGCGCGGCCACTGACACCTGCATCAATCTCATCAAAAATCCAGGTTCCAACATCTTCCGCACTGGCAAGAACATTTTTTATAGCAAGCATGATGCGAGACAGCTCACCGCCAGAGGCAATTTTGGACAGAGGTTTTACCGGTTCTCCGGGATTCGTAGAAATCAAGAAACGAACCTGATCCATACCATTGACATTTAACTTTGTCTGCGGCTGAATTGAAATAGAAAATCGAACCTTTTCCATATTGAGATCTGCAAGCTGTTCTTCAATTTTTTCTTCCAGAATACGCGCTGACGTCCTGCGAAGCTGAGAGAGCTCCAATGCAATATCTCTCGCTTGCTGTAAGATCTCGTGGTACTCCGTAACGAGCTTTTCCTTGTGATCCTCGGAATTCTCCAAGACATCCAATTCGGAAGCAGCTGCGTCGCAATACACCAAAACATCTTCCACGGTGGCTCCATATTTATGCTCCAGCCGATAGATAACATCCAGCCGATTATCAACCTCTTCCTGCTCACTCTCTGAAAAGTCAATATTCAGTGCAAGCTCTGAGACCGCCGCTGCAAGGTCTTCCGAAAGATACTGCAATTCATTGGCCTTTTGATATAAAGCCGAGATCTCCTCCGAATACGACGAAATTTTCGCCATTGCCTCTGTCGTACGGCTGATCTGAGCGCACGCGCCTTCGCACTCTTCCGTGCCAGAAAGCATCTGGTTTGCTGTATTCAGCGCAGCTGCCAGCTTCCCAGCATTTTCAAAAAATTGCTTCCGTTCTTTTAGCAGCTCTTCTTCCCCGACTTTCAGCTCAGCTGCAGTGATTTCGTCAAATTGGTAACGCAGCATATCAATCCGCTGCGCGCGTTCCTGCTCACTGTGATCCAATTCGCGAATTTTTCTGCGAAGCTCAAACAAACGGTGATATTTCGGGCGAAACTGTTCCACTAAATCAGCAGCATTGCAGAACCGATCCAAAAACTCAATATGATAGTCATCCTGCATCAACTTCTGTCCATCATGCTGCCCGTGAATATTAATGAGATATGGGCTAAGCTGGCGAAGAATAGAAGCCGAAACCGGCTTCATGTTTACCCGACAAATGCTGCGGCCGGAAGTGCTCAGTTCCCGTTGGATATGAACCGACTTCGTGTCCTCTCCCTCTAGCCCAAGCCGCTCAATTTCCATTTGCAGCTCTGGAGCAATATCGTCAAATATCGCACTAACAAATCCCTTTTTCGCGCCGTTTCGGATCAACTCTTTGCTGGTTCGCTGTCCCATAATGGCTCCAATCGAGTCAATAATCATCGACTTGCCAGCACCAGTCTCACCCGTCATAACAGTGAATCCCGGTTGAAATAGTATATCTGCCTGTTCAATCACAGCAATGTTTTCAATATGAAGAAGGCTCAGCATGTCAGGCTCCTTATTTCAAAATTGCACGGGTATCTTCTTCCAGTGTCAAAGCGCTTTCGGTATCACGCATAACAATAAATACCGTATCATCACCCGCAAGCGTGCCTACCACCTGCGGAATGTGCATAGAATCAATGGCGATAGCAGCCGCAGATCCAAGCGCTGGCAGAGTTTTAATCACAACAATGTTCTGTGCACTGTCAATGCTCGTTACACATTCCCGAAAAATATTGCGCAGACGTCCGGAAAAGCTGCTTTCCGTCTCTTTTGAAGAGGTCGTATAATAGTATTTCCCGTTGGCGGAAAGCGTTTTAACTAAACGCAGTTCCTTAATATCACGGGACACCGTCGCCTGGGTCGTATCATAACCCAAACTGCACAGTCGTGCGGAAAGCTCTTCTTGGGTCTCAATTTCATTATGCTCAATTAAATCCAGAATTTTTGCCTGTCGTTGAAATTTCATAGCATATCACTCATTCAATCAGATCGAGAGTTTGTCATTCAGCAAAGAATAAAAACTCTTTCCTTTGACGCGTATCAACGTCGTAGCATACTGTGATTTTCGTATGTAGACTTTGTCTCCGCTTTGCAGCTCAAAACTCTTACGTCCGTCACCCGAAACTAGAATCGAGGCGTCGTTAAAAAAACGCGGTACAACACAGATTTCACGATGGGGCGCAAACACAAACGATTTCGCTGTACCACTATGGGGACAAAGCGGTACCACAGAAATATTTTCTGCAGAAGGCTCTATAATCGGTCCGCCGGCAGCCAAAGAATATGCAGTTGAACCGGTCGGCGTCGAGACAATCACACCATCACCATGCAGCGAGCACACCGATGTGCGGTCACAAAGAATATCCAGTAGACTGATTCGAAAGATAGAACCCGTTTTGATAATCGCTTCATTGAGCGCAATCGTTTTATAAACGACAGAGCCATCCCGAATCACTTCAATACCAAGCATCATTCGGCTATCGGTAAAATATTCTCCGGCGAACACTTTGCGGATCATTGGGAGTTCAGGAAATTCCAATTCACTCATAAATCCGACATGTCCCAAATTAATTCCTAAAATCGGAACATGCCGGACAGCAGCATATTGCGCCATGGTCAGAATCGTACCATCTCCGCCCAAGACAATAACGAAATCCGCCTCCAGCATCCCCTGATCAATCGGAAGAACGCGAAATCCATCTGTCTTTAAGCCAATTTCTAACGCTCGCTCTGGCAAAATGACCTCCGCGCCACAGTCTCGAATGACATCTGCCGTCTGCCGCACAGCCAGAGCCATTCCTTCTTTTCCTGTATTGGGCCAGATCATTACATTACGAATTGTTCTTCTGTTATTATTCATGCCTTATCAAGTTCTCCGTGAGCCTCTGCGACCAGCGCAGCAAGATCAATGTCCACATCCTGCCCCTCTCGGCCTAAATATCCTAAAAACTCAATATTTCCCTCCGGGCCGCGAATCGGAGAAAATGTCATATTATAAACAACAAAGCCAGCCCCATGTGCATTCACAAGGAAGGTTTCCAATACTTCCCGATGCACTTCTGGGTCACGCACAACACCCTTTTTCCCTACTTTTCCCTTACCAGCTTCAAACTGGGGCTTAATCAGGCAGGCAATGCGCCCATTCTGAGCCAACAACTGCGCAACGACCGGAAGAACCAGCTTCAATGAAATAAATGAAACATCAATCACCGCCAGTTCTGGCTTCTCTCCTTCCAGCATATCCGGTGTCACGTAACGGATATTCGTTCGTTCCATACAAACGACACGCGGATCCTGTCGGAGTTTCCAAGCCAGCTGTCCATATCCTACATCAATGGAAAAGACCTTTCTCGCTCCCTTTGTCAGCAGACAATCCGTAAATCCCCCCGTCGAAGCTCCAATATCCATTGCACACAGTCCAGCAGGATCAATATTAAAGTATGACAGCGCCTTTTCAATTTTCAATCCTCCGCGACTGACAAATTCGTTCGTTTTTCCGCGAACCTCAATTTCAGCATCCTCCGGGACACTCATACCCGCTTTGTCTGCTTTCTGGTTATTTACATATACGATGCCACTCATAATAATGGCTTTGGCACGTTCCCGTGACGGAACAAGCCCCTTTTCAAACAATAACACATCAAGTCGTTTCTTCACTGTCCATTGCCTCCATGCAAGCCGACACAATACCGGAACAGTCCATATGGTAATGTTGATATACCTGCGAAACCGTTCCCTGCGGAGCAAACGTTTCTCCACAATTCAGCAGGCGTATCCAACGGAGCGGTATATGTTGTATACTCAGCTCTGCCGCCAGCGCCTGGCCAATACTGCCATTTTCTACGCAATCTTCTGCCACAAGAACACGGCCACAAGAGGCGATCTCCTTCCGCAACTCTTGAGAAAACGGTGCAGATAACTCATTTAATTTATAAACCGACGCTTCAATTCCCAGCTTATGCAGCTTATCTTGTGCAGCCAACAATTCATTCATCAATATTCCATATCCGACCAGCACAACATCGTTTCCATGGCGCAGACATACACTCACAGAAGAGGAAGTATCTTCGATAAAGTTTCCCTCTGCGCCGCGTGGATAACGGATCACGATTGGCCCCGTGCCATGTGCTGTCTCTCTCGACAAAATGGATCGCAGCTCTGCATAATTAGACGGTGCAAAAATAGTAATCCCTGGAATCTGCCGCAGAAATCCAACATCAAAGACTCCATTGTGTGTCGGTCCATCCGCTCCAACAATGCCAGCACGATCAACAGCAAAAATACACGGAATATGATCCAAAGCAACATCATGAATGAGCTGATCATATCCTCGCTGCAAAAAAGTAGAATATAACGCACAAACTGGAACCAGCCCCTGTTTTGCCATCCCCGCCGTCATAGCAACTGCATGCTCTTCCGCAATACCAACATCAAAAAAGCGATCTGGATATCGTTCTGCAAATTGAGATAATCCAGTCCCGGAAGGCATCGCTGCTGTCACAGCACACAGCTTGGGATTTTCCTCTGCCAGTCTCACCATCTCCTGTCCAAATACGCGGGAAAAACTAGAAGAAGATGAGGTCAAGGGAATCCCAACCGAAGGATTGAACTGTGAGACACCATGATAGATGTCCGGATGTGCTTCCGAAAAACGATACCCTTTTCCCTTTTTTGTAATAACATGAATCAGGACTGGTTTATGCAGTTCTTTTGCCTGCTGGAAGAGTTCACACATTGCTGGAACATCATGTCCATTTACTGGTCCGAGATACATAATGCCCATCTGCTCAAACATCGAATCCTGCAGCAAAATACCTCGTACTGCTTTTTTCGAGCGAGAAATAAAAACTGCAGCACTATCGCCTCCCGGGATGCGGCCAAATGCTTCTTGAACATTCTGTTTCATGCGGAGGTATTGTGGACGCACACGGAGTCGACTCAGATGACGATTCATCGCGCCGACGTTTTTATCAATGGACATATTGTTGTCATTGAGTACAATGATCAGCGGTTCACCACTCGATCCAGCTGAATTCAGCGCTTCATATGCCATGCCTCCGGTCAAAGCACCGTCGCCAATTACCGGGACCACATGATATTTCTCTTTTTGCAGCGTGCGTGCATGAGCCATGCCCAAAGCAACGGAAACAGAATTAGACGCATGGCCTGTAATACACGCATCATGTATCGATTCTTCCGGCTTCAGAAATCCAGAAATCCCTCCAAATTTACGCAACTTATCGAATTGTCCACCTCGTCCCGTCAAAATCTTATGGGTATAGCATTGATGTCCAACATCAAAAATCAATCGATCCCGTGAAGAGTCAAAACACCGATGCAGCGCAACAGTTAATTCCACAGTACCAAGATTAGAGGCCAGATGTCCTCCTGTATGTGACACAGTCTGTAAAAGAAAATGACGAATTTCTAAACACAATTTCGTCAGTTCTTCTGTCGACATCGACGGAAGCTTTTTACGAAGATCCCTCTGCACAAGAAAACTATATTTATCAGTCTGTTTATTACTCATATCAATATCCTTAACTTTTTTGAAAAGAAGGCATCCGAGCGGTCATTTCTTCTCTTTTCTTTCTGGAAAAATTGCCATCAGGCGCCCAACCATCCCAACAATATCCTCGCTGAACGTCAAACCAATACTTTTTCCAATCGCTTTTCCTCCGATGGTCAAGGAAGAAACGCAGCCGGTAATGCACAGAGAGAGCAGTACCGACATCACATCCGCTCCTTGAATCAATCTGGCAATGATAATTGCACTGGTAGCGCCGGAGATAATTCCAGAAATATCACCGACGACATCATTACAGAAACTTCCTACCTTGCCGGCATTGCGCACAATCCAGATTGCCTGCTTTGCTCCTTTTACTTTGCGAGCGGCCATAGAATGAAACCGTTTTTCCGTCGCCGCCGTTGCCGCAACACCAATAATATCAAAAAAGATTCCAATAAAAATAAAAAATAGCAGAATCAAAAATGCCGTGATGTTACCAACAAAATGTAACGCACGTTCCGAAAAAAATGACAGTACTGCCGAGAGAAAAAAACTAACAATGGAAATTGTAAAAATCCACCGGATATTGACCAGATTGCCACTTTTCTTTTTTGCTTTACTAGGTTTATCAGAGTTGTTGTTCAAGAATTCCTCCGTTAAAAACATGACATATAATAAAATAATATGGTGGCAGCAGAAAAAGGTAATCTTACGGCTTGAGGTTCGGTTGGATTTCCCCAAGAGCTGCCACCCGTCGCCGTGATGGAGGTTTCCCATTATAGCTCTTGACGGTGCGTTACCGCATCCGCGACCGAATTGCCACTTAGTCCGTACTGCAACCCTCTTTCTGCCCGTAAAAGACAGCCTAGGTAATTTCTACAACAGCTTCCGCATATCTTAGCCTCTTTTGCAGCCGAGGTTTCACCAATCAATACAGATGTCTCCGTGGCCACGGCAACACTCTGCGGATATCAGATTCACCACGACCACTCAAGGCAGGCTACTCTGCACACAGCGTTTTGACATGCAATTGCAATTTCAAGTACTCGCTCTCCAAATGAAGGGATTGCAAGAGATATACATATGCTTGCCGCCGCACCGCAATACAGGTTTTATCCTGGTCCGTAGCACATCCGTCAATCGAAATGAATGATGTTTAGGTGCACTACAGAGTCAGGTCTCCACGGCAATTGGGTCATGATTTCATGCCATTGAAAGATGCCCAAAAGCCTTAACCCCCAGCATCCACCCCAAACTGGGCGTAAGAAGCAAACACCAGGGACTTCATCGATATGCCCTTCTACGGATTTTTAGGCCCGTCTTAGGATACACCAAAGCTGACTAGGATACTGCGCCACCTCATATAACTTATCATATTCCCGTGTCAAATGCAAGTTTATGCAAAGTATAAATACTAATATGTCCACGGTGCACAGCGTATTTTTTCACGGTAATCGGTTATACTCTTGAGAGAGTATCATCCAAAGGAGGTTTATAAAATGAACAAGCTTGTTTTGGCTCTTGTGATAATTGGAGCAATCAACTGGGGATGTATCGGTTTTTTCGGATTTGATGTAATCGGCATCTTATTTGGCGGACAAGGCTCCGTTGTCAGCCGTATCATCTTTGCCGTAGTCGGACTTGCCGGTCTGTGGGCATTCACTTTCTTTCCCAAGCTTTCAAACAGCCAATAACTTCCATCTTAAAAGAAGACGGTAAGCTGAATTCTCCGAGAACTCAGCTTACCGTTTCTATTGATGTAAAAATCCGGAACCACTTTTACTAAAATCCGTAGGCCTTCTGTCTATTTTCTTCTTTGCTGCAGAAATCCAATGTATTGTCTACTGCAATTTTGTTCATTCAACCCTTCCGGTTTTTTATGGTTTTCTTCTCGACACCGTGCTACGACTTGTATGAAGTCTATAACCGTTACCTCGCTTTACAGCTCCAATCCGAAATCTCAAGGCGAAGA
>CAYLXH010000058.1:0-12964 GCA_964387535.1 uncultured Butyricicoccus sp.
ATTACATTTTTTTGTTATTGTGCGGTGGAGCAGACGACCGGACTGTGGGCGAGTAGCTATCTCGTGCTGCAGCGAGGTCTTCCGGCAGAACTGGCGGCGACGTGCGGAAGTCTGTTTTTTCTCGGTATCACGGTGGGGAGAGCGGTCAGTGGATTTCTCACAATTTGGCGGTCGGATACACAGATGATTCGCCTGGGGGCAGCAATCATCCTGGGCGGCATCGCGGTGGTCTGGCTGCTGCACAATCCGACGGCGTCGATGGCCGGATTTGTTCTGATTGGACTGGGATGTGCCCCTGTCTATCCGTGCATCATCCATTCGACTCCGGCGCACTTCGGGGCAGACCGCTCGCAGGCGCTCATCGGCGTACAGATGGCAAGCGCTTATGTGGGCACCCTTCTGATGCCGCCGCTGTTCGGTGTTCTGGCCGGAGGCATTGGGGTCGGTCTGCTGCCGGTATATCTGCTTGTGCTTGCGGCGGCGCTCGCGGCAATGCATGAGCGGCTGCTGCGCGTGAAACCGGCTGCTTGAGGATCACAGAAACCAGAACTTTCGATTGACAAGAGAAAGGGCATATGGTATTGTATTATTGACATATGCCTTAAATGGGGAAAGGAGACGCATGGCCAGACCAAGACGATGCAGAAGAATCTGCATGGAACCGGTGTATGACAGTTTTCACCCAGACGGAGCGGTGGAGAAGGAAACGGTACAGTTGATGGTGGATGAATTTGAGGTGATTCGTCTGATCGACCTGGAGCAAATGACACAGGAACAGTGCGCCAGACAGATGGACATTGCCCGAACCACTGTGACCGGCATTTACGAGACGGCGCGGAGCAAGCTGGCAGACAGCCTTGTGAACGGAAAGCCGCTGCGCATTGCCGGGGGACAGTACCGGATTTGTGACGGCTCTGCCGGCTGTCGTGGCGGCACCTGCGACAGAGCGGTGCAGAGATGGATGCAATCGAAGGGAGAACACGTGATGCGAATCGCAGTGACTTATGAAAACGGTGAGGTGTTCCAACACTTTGGACACACGGAACAGTTTAAAATTTATGATGTGGAAGATGGCAAGATTGTCGCAGAGCAAATTGTCGGGACCAATGGACAGGGACACGGCGCGCTGGCCGGATTTCTGTTTCAAGGCAGTGTCGACGTGTTGATCTGCGGCGGAATTGGCGGTGGAGCGCGCAATGCGCTGGCACAGGCAGGCATTCAGCTTTATCCGGGCGTGTCCGGCAAGGCGGATGAGCAGGTCAAGGCGCTGCTGGACGGCTCGCTGCGCTATGACCCCGACACGATGTGCAGCCATCACCACGGAGAACAGCATGACTGTGGCAGCCACTCCTGCGGAGACCACGGCTGTCATTGATCAGAGTATAAATCACACCAATATTGATGTAAGGAGGCAAACAAACATGGATCAGAAGTTTTATATTTGCGAGCACTGCGGCAATATCATTGCCAAGGTAAAGGACGCTGGCGTTCCGGTAATGTGCTGCGGCCAGAAGATGACGGAAATCATTCCGGGAACGACGGACGCTGCCGTGGAAAAGCATGTTCCGGCTTATCAGGTAGAGGGCAATATTGTCACCGTAACGGTGGGCTCGGTAGAGCATCCGATGCTGCCGGAGCACTATATTGAGTGGGTATCGCTGCAGACCAAGCAGGGCAATCAGCGCAAGGAGCTGACCCCGGGTCAGGCACCGACGGTATGTTTCGCACTCTGTGAAGGTGACGAGGTTGAGGCGGTTTACGCATACTGCAACCTGCACGGTCTGTGGAAGGCATAAGATTGTGCACCGCAGGAGTGGTGTAAACGTGGTATACGGATAGAAGCAAAAAAATCCCCATTCTGGCGCAGTATGCGGCAGGATGGGGATTTTGTTGTATTGGGATCGGGGTCAGGGCACGGTGACGGCAGAGGCGGTTTTGATCCAGTAGCTGATGCACACCTCGGGTGTGGCACGGCGTGAGCTGTGCATCGTACCGGCGCGGATATAAATGGTGTCGCCGGGAAACAAACGGTAGGTTTCGTCGTCGATCAGAATTTCCAAGACACCGGCGGCGACGATGCCGAGCTCGTCGTGCGTGTGCGGTTCGGATGAGTACACCTGATCGCTGCGGATGGTCATCGCGGTGCCCTGAAGAATGGTGTGGCCTTTGGTGAGGGACTGGAACTGGAGCCCTCCGTGGTCCAGAGAGAACAGTGGCTTGCGTTCTTCGGTGCGGACGAGGGTGGCATTTTGCATCACCGGTTCTTCCAGAAGAATGTCGTTGATCGTCAGCCCGAGCGCCTCACAGATTTTGTGCAGATGCGCGATGGTGGGGCTGGTCAGATCGTTTTCCAGCTTGCTGAGATAGCCCAGAGAAAGGCCGGTTGTTTCTGCCATGACGGCCAGCGTGACACCGCGCTCCTTTCGCAGGGAACGGATCCGAGCCCCTAAATCAATTTCGGGTAGCATGGTTTTTCCTCCTTGTGAACGGAACGTTATGCATTTATGGTACACGCTGGAGTCCGAAAAGTCAAACACAGTTTTTTCTCTGGGTGAAATGGTTGGTAAAATGACCAAAAATATTTTTTCACAAATATGAAACAATGTCACATGACACAGAAATGACTGAGGATTTCATAAAAATGAAAAATAGTCTTGACTTTCGCGAATAATATGCTAATATTAAACCATAATTTCACGTTGAAAAAACAGAAAGGGGAAGTCAGATATGGATTTCAAACAAACCGATTTCTGTGATAGGACGTCTTTTGAGATGGATGGTGGGAATTGAGACCGAGTCGGCCATAAGACTTTCTTCAAATGAAAAATGAAGCGTGTGAAAGTGAAACATGGTTTTGCAAAAACGCCATGGATTTTCACGGAGCGAAAAAATTCACTTTATGTTGAATCGGTAAGATACCAACTGGTTTCTGCAATGGGGCAGACGGAACCTAGGTTCCGCGGCCCTGTTTTTTTTATGTTTTTTTGAGAAAGGATGACAGCTATGCGAATTAAGGAACATCCGATTCTTTCTGACTACAACAAAGGAAGGGAAGTACACTTCCAGTTTGACGGAAAGGATATGGTGGGCTGTGAGGGAGAATCCATTGCGGCGGCGCTCAAGGCGGCGGGTGTGATGGTTCACCGATACACCGCCAAGCAGCACAAACCGCGCGGCATTTTCTGTGCGATTGGACGCTGTACGGACTGCGTTATGATTGTCAATGGACAGCCGAATGTCCGGACGTGTATCACCCCGCTGGAGGAGGGCATGACGGTACAGACACAGTACGGCGTTGAGACCAAGGAAGAGTGGGAGGCGAAGAACACATGAAGCGTCATGAACTGATTGTCATTGGTGCGGGACCGGCGGGTCTTTCCGCAGCCATTGAGGCAGCAAAGCACGGAATGGATGTCGTGGTATTTGATGAGAACGCACGACCGGGAGGACAGCTGTTCAAGCAGATTCATAAGTTTTTTGGCTCCAAAGAGCACCATGCCAAGGAGCGCGGCTTCCGCATCGGCGAGGATCTGCTGAAGGAGGCAGAGGAAACCGGGGTCAAGGTTGCACTGAATTCCACGGTGATGGGCATCTATGAGAACAAGGAGATCACTGTCAAGCATGGCACGGAGGTCGATCACTACAAGGCGGACAACATCATCATTGCGACGGGTGCAGCGGAAAACATGGTTCCGTTCAAGGGCTGGGACACACCGGGTGTCATCGGTGCCGGTGCGGCGCAGGCGATGATGAACCTGCAGGGTGTACAGCCGGGCAGCAAGGTTCTGATGGTCGGGTCAGGCAACGTTGGTCTGGTCGTTTCGTTCCAGCTGCTGCAGGCCGGCTGTGAAGTCGTGGCGATTATCGACGCGGCTCCGCGCGTCGGCGGCTACGGTGTGCACGCGGCAAAGGTAGCCCGTACGGGCGTGCCGTTCCTGATGTCCCATACGGTTGTGGAGGCCAAGGGCGGAGATCATGTCACCAGTGCGGTGATCGCAGAGGTTGATTCCCATTTCCAGCCGATTCCGGGAACCGAGAAGGAGCTGGATGTCGATACAATTTGTATTGCCGTCGGTCTGTCTCCGATGAGCCAGCTGGCGAGCAACGCCACGTGTGATATGGCGCTGGTACCCAAGAAGGGCGGCAATGTGGCGCTGCTGAATGAATATGGAGAGTCTTCGGTCAAGGGTATCTACTGTGCCGGCGACGTGGCGGGCATTGAGGAAGCCAGCTCTGCGATGATTCAGGGCCGCAGTGTGGCGCTGCATGTGTGCATGACCAGCGGCTATCTCAGCGAAGAGGAGTTTACGAGCAAGTACGGAGAGTGTCAGGAGGCACTGAATCAGCTGCGTCAGGGTATGTTCTCCCCGGCCAATAAAGGCCGCACGGATCTGACGCAGACGGAGGAAGGCTATCCGCTGTCTGCAAGCCTGCTGCGCAAGGGCTTTGTCTCGGAGGAGGAGATCAAGGCGTTCCCGGCGGCCGTCCATCAGGCCTCTGGTGTCCATCCGGTCATTGAATGCACCCAGAACATTCCGTGCAATCCATGCCAGGATGCGTGCAAGTTCGGCTGCATCAAAGTGGGTCAGGATATTGTCAAGCTGCCGATGATTGATTCCGAGAAGCAGTGTACCGGCTGCGGCATGTGTGTTGCGAGCTGCTCGGGACAGGCCATTTTCCTGATCGACGAGGACTATGAGCCGGGCTATGCGACGGTCGGTCTGCCATATGAGTTCCTCCCGCTTCCTGAGGTCGGTGCGAAGGGTACGGCTCTGGGACGCGATGGTCAGCCGGTCTGCGAGGCGGAGGTTGTTTCCGTCCGCTCGGCACCGGCGATGGATAAGACAGTGATTCTGACAATGAAGGTACCGGTGGAGCATGTCCATCAGGCACGCTTCTTCCGGGCATAAGGGGGCGAAAGCGATGAACAAAATGATTCGAACCAGTGCACAAAAGCCGTTTGAGCCTCAGCCGGATGATGATATGATTATCTGCCGCTGTGAGGAGATCACCAAGGGTGAGATCCGACGCGCAGTCCATGACGGCATGTGTACGATCAATGAAGTGAAGCGCTGGCTTCGTTCCGGCATGGGCCTGTGCCAGGGACAGACCTGCCAGCGTCTGGTACAGAATATTATTGCGCGGGAATTGGGGACGTCGCCCACCGAGCTGGGCCTGATTCAGGGCAGAGCGCCGGTGCGTCCGGTGGAAATCGGGATTTTCAGCAATAATATCACGGATGTCAAGGAGGAGGATCGGGCATGACAGAGAAGAGAACGGCGGACGTGATTATTATCGGCGGCGGCATTATGGGATGCTCGACCGCTTACCGTCTCGCGCAGAAGGGCGTCGATGTTCTGGTTCTGGAGCAAAAGGAGATTGGCAACGGCGGTTCATGCCGCAACGCCGGCGGCGTTCGTCAGTCTGCCCGTGATCCGAAGGAACTACAGCTGGCGATGTATGCGGTTGCCAACATCTGGCCGACGTTGAGTGAGGAGCTGGGAGTAGACGTCGAATATCATCAGGGCGGGAACCTCCGTCTCGGTCTGACCGAAAAGGACATCAAGGTGCTGGAGAATCACACGGCGAAGAGCACGAAGGTGGGTCTGGATGTCAGGATGATCAGCGGAGACGAGGCACGCGAGCTGTGTCCATACATGTCCAAGGAAGTCATTGCGGCGAGCTGGTGCCCGACGGACGGACACGCAAACCCGTTGAAAACCACGCTGGGCTTTTACCGCAAGGCACTGTCGCTGGGCGTTACGTTTGTGACCGGCGTGACGGTGCTCGAACTGCAGAAGATTCGCGGACGTGCGCGTCGGGTCATCACGGACGACGGCGTTTATGAGGCGGAGAACATTCTGTTGTGCGCCGGCTATGGCTCCCGACGCATCGCCAATACCGTCGGCATTGACGCACCGGTGGAGCGCCAGTTCAACGAGGTCATCGTCACCGAAGCCGTCCCGAAAATGTTTGACATCATGCTGGGTGTGGCCGGCGGTGAGTTCTACGGACATCAGTCCGAACACGGATCGTTTGTCCTGGGCGGCAACAGCGGCCTGCAGGCGTTCACCTCAAACAACGATAAATTTGTCACCAACAGCCTGACAACGCCGTCGATTGCACGCGGCATCATCAAGTATTTCCCGGTGCTCAAGGACGTCAAGATTGTCCGCAGCTGGGCGGGGCACTACGACCAGTGCATTGATGTGCTGCCGATCATCGACAATATTTCGGAGGTTCCGGGACTGACGGTCGGCTTTGGTTTCAGCGGTCACGGCTTCGGCATTGCCCCAGCGGTATCCATCGCTCTGAGCGAGCTGATTCTGGATGGCAAGGCGCATACGATTGATATTAGTGCGTTGACGTACGATCGTTTTAAGGCGAAGGGATAAATTTGGTATTCTCCCCCTTTCTCAATTATTGTTATACTCGAAAGGCAATGTGGCCGCAGCAATTCCTTGCTGCGGCCATTGCTTTCCGGGGAAGGAAAGGGAGTTTGCGATACACAGGAATGCGGCAGAGGACACCGTCTGCTGCGGGATGAGACACCGTTCTGAATAACTTATTTTGTTGGAGAAGGAGTATGATTATGGCTTACCCAAGAGTTGATTTTCTGTATTTAAGTGAAAAAGATATGATTGAGGCGGGTGTTACGGATGTATTGCAGTGCACTGACTGTATGGTAGAGGTGGTCAAAGCCCTGGACGACGGCGACTACCGTATGGGCGGCGAAAACGGTAACTCGCACGGCTGTCAGGTTCTGTTTCCGGAGCATCCGGCGTTTGCGAATATGCCGAAAAACGGTCCGGATCGACGATTTATGGCGATGCCGGCTTACATCGGCGGCAAGTTTGACATGGCAGGTGTCAAGTGGTATGGATCGAATGTGGACAATCGGGAAAAGGGCCTGCCGCGCTCGATCCTGATGGTCACGCTGAATGATAAGGACACCGGTGCCCCGGTGGCGTATATGTCCGCGAATCTGCTCAGCTCCTATCGAACCGCAGCGATCCCGGGCGTCGGTGTAAAGCTGCTGTCTAAAGAAGACGCCAAAGTGATCGCGGCCATCGGACCGGGCGCCATCCAGGCGACGCAGGTGGAAACCTTTGCCGCGCTGAGACCGTCAGTTGATACATTGAAGATCAAGGGAAGAGGCCGGGCTTCCATTGAGCGCTTTATTGAGCACATCAAGGAAACCTGCCCGAACATCAAAAATTATATCATCTGCGACTCCATTGAGGAGTGCTGTCAGGATGCGGACATCATCACGGTTGCCGTGTCCACGCCGACCGGCGGGCATACCAACTATCCGTTTATCGAGCGCGAGTGGATCAAGCCGGGTTGTCTGGTGACCTCCGTCGGCGCGGTGGACTTCCCGGACGAGCTGGTGACCGATCCGAATACGCTGCTGGTTGTGGACAACAAGAAGCTGTATGAGGCGTGGGCGGATGAGTATCCGTATCCGACGTTTGACAAGATGTTCCTGCTGGGTGACAAGTTCACCGACCTGGTTCATGACGGCAAGCTGGACTGGGATACCGTGGTAAATATCGGCGCGATTGCCAACGGCAAGGCACCGGGCAGAACGTCTGACGATCAGATTATCCTGTACTCCATCGGCGGCATGCCGGTTGAGGACGTTGCATGGGGCAAGACGGTTTACGAGAATGCGCTTGCCAAGGGCATCGGCACCAAGCTCAATCTTTGGGAGAAACCGTACCTGTACTAATCTGTTTGCCAATATCATCTTTCCTTACACATAGGTCATGTCCTCGCAGAAGCAGGTGTAAATCAGAGCGGCTTCATACTCTCTTGTCATGAATTCGTGCCTCCATCTTCTTGGCCTGCCTGTTTCTGCGGGGACTGTCCGCATGGTAATAGCCGCACTGTATGGTGAGGAAGCATACAACAACATCATCCTGAGTATTGATGAGGAGGAGCAAGAATGGCACGATTTACAATTCCGAGAGATGTCTACTACGGCCCCAACGCCATGGAGGAACTGAAGGTCCTGAAGGGACATCGCAAAGCGATGATTGTCACCGGCACCAAATTCATGGTGGACAATGGAAGTCTGGAAAAGCTGACCGCAATTTTGGAGGACAACGGAATGGAGGTCCAGGTGTTCGACAAGGTGGACAGCAATCCGCGTATCTCTACGGTCTATCGCGGCGCAGAGGCCATGCGTGCATATCAGCCGGATGTCATCGTTGCGCTGGGCGGCGGATCTCCGGTGGATGCCGCCAAGGCGATGTGGATTTTTTATGAGAATCCCGATCTGACCTTTGATGACGTCAAGCCGGCGTACAGCGTGCCGAAGCTGCGGGACAAGGCCGTGTTTGTCGCAGTAGGCAGCACATCCGGCACGGGTACAGAGGTCACGTCGTTTGCGGTCATCACGGAAGATGAGACCGGGATCAAGTATCCGATTGCGGATTTTGAGATCACACCGGACATCGCGATTGTGGATACTGAGATTCCGCAGTCCATGCCGGCGGTACTGACGGCAGACTCCGGTATGGACTCGCTGACGCACTCGATCGAAGCGTATGTGGCGACGGCGCACACCGATCTGACGGATTGTCTTGCGCTCAAGAGCGCACAGATGGTCTTTGAAAATCTGGTGGATTCGTATCATGGCAGTGCAGAGGCCAAGCGGAAGGTTCATGTTGGACAGGATCTGGCGGGCATGGCGTTCTCCAACGCGCTGCTCGGCATCGTCCACTCGCTGGCGCACAAGGTTGGCGTCACCTACAATGTCACGCATGGACGCTGCAATGCCATCATGCTGCCGTATGTCATCGAATACAACTGTGCGGTGGCGGAAGACCGCATGGCGGACATCGCCAGGGCGCTGGGATTCTGCGGTGCGACCGACAAGCAGCTGGCGAACGCTCTGGTTCAGGGAATCAAGGATCTGAACACGGCGCTGGATATTCCGCTGTCCTATCAGGCTGCCGGCGTGGAGGAAGCGCTGTTCCTGGAGACGGTAGACAGCCTGTCGGAGGCGGCGTGCGGGGATCCGTGCACGCTGTTTAACCCGCGTGAGACCGACGCAGAGAGCATGAAACGGGTTCTGACCTGTTGCTACTACGGCACCGACGTCACGTTCTGACCCGTATACACAAAGATAGACCCGGAAATCAGCAGCCCTGACCGCATGGTCAGGGCTGCTGGCGCCGGGAGACAAAACAAAAAGCCCTCTCCGTGTGGAAAGGGCATTTTTTGTTTGCAAACAAAAAATATTCGGGTGGAACTTACTTCACACCGTTCAGCTTCAGGGTCAGTGCGCTTTTCTTGTTGGAAGCGTTGTTCTTGTGAATCAGATGAGATGCAGCAGCCTTGTCAACCGCCTTCACCGCTGCACGGTATGCAGCCTCAGCAACTGCCTTATCGCCAGAGACAACAGCGTTGTCGAACTTCTTCAGAGTCGTTCTCAGCGCAGAGCGGGCAGCCTGGTTGCGGGCGTCCTTTACCTTGGTTACCTTAACGCGCTTCTTGGCAGACTTAATATTCGGCATTCTTGTCCACCTCCTTACATCTTGATATAGTCAGTGATATTTATTCTAGCATGGAAGGATAAAAAAATCAAGGGTGAATTATAAAAAAGCGGAGGAATCAGGTGCTTTTTTTGCGCTTTGCATAGAAAAACGCGGGTTTGGACATAGTAGATTGGAGAAAAACGGAGAAGGAAGGGATGGATATGGCCATACGCACGGATCTGGCAGTGGAACGGGCGGAATTGGGAGATCAGACGTCCGGACGACTTCGCACGGAGCAGACAGAGATTCGGGGGCTGGCGTGCACGCGTGTGACAGATGAGCGGGGCGGAAGCTATCTGACGCTGGACATGCAGCCGCTGCGGCGGGAACCGGATGCATTTGACCGGATGTGTGATGCGGTGGCGGCACTGCTGGGGGAGCTGGCGCCGCCGCTGCCGCCGGATGCGCCGGTTCTCGTACTGGGGTTGGGAAACCGCGCGGTGACACCGGATGCGCTCGGACCGCTGTGCTGCCAAAGTGTCCTTGCGACACGGCATCTGGTTCAGACCGAGCCGCTGCTCCGTCGCTTTCGCGCTACCTCCGTGCTCGCGCCCGGCGTGCTCGGCACGACCGGCGTGGAGACGGGGGAACTGGTGCAGGGGCTGATGGAGAAGATCAACCCAGCGCTGGTTGTGGCGGTGGACGCATTGGCGGCGCGCCGCATGGAGCGGCTGATGCGCACGATTCAGCTGACGGATACGGGTATTGTGCCGGGCTCGGGTGTCGGCAATGCGCGCACGGCGCTGACGCGCGAAACACTCGGCGTTCCGGTGCTCATGGTTGGCGTGCCGACCGTGATTGATACGGCGACGATTGCGCACGATCTGGCGGAAGAGACCGGGCTTCCGGAGGAGCGCTTCGGGGCGCTGCAGCACCCTGCGATCATCACGACGCGGGACGTCGACCAGCAGGTGATGGACTATGGCATTGATCTGTTTCTGCACCCGCAGCTCAGCCGCAGCGATCTGGACGCGTTTTTGTCCTGACGATGAGACATACTTTCCGGCCCGTCCGCGTATGCTGTTAGTAACACGAACGTGCGGGGGACAGAGTGATGGCACGAAAACGCAGAAAAAAACAGCACCGATTCCCGGTCTGGGCGCTGCCGAGCCTGCTGCTGGCAGGTGGATTTCTGTTGGCAGCAAAGCTGGGATACGGAGAGACGGTGGAACAGATCGTAGAGCAGCTGAGTGGAAACCAGGCGTTTATGGAAGCGGCGCTGAGTGCGGAAATGGGCACGATTGCTGAAGCGGAAGAATATGAGCCCGGAGAGGTTACAGAGGACACGGTGGCCGGGACTGAGCGGCTGCCGGACATCCTGCTGGACGGAATTTTGGCGGAGGATGCGGAGGGAGAGACGGCGCTGATGTCAGAGAGCCTGTTTGAGCCGCCAAAGGAAGTTGCGCAGGCGGAAGAAGAGGAAAAGGCTCCGACGCAGACGGCGGACGGCGCACCGATTAAAGAGCTCACGATTACCGGGCAGAGCGGAGGATACGCCGGGCAGGACGGCGTGTATATCCAGAATGATTCCGGGCTATCCTTTGATTTGGATGGCATGCTGTCCGATCCGTATCGGATTTCCAAGAACAAGTCCAAGAGTAAGCCGACGGTATTCATCCTGCACACCCACGCCAGTGAAGCATATGTAGATCAGCACGGCGGACGAACGGAGGACACGCAGCATAATGTGGTACACATCGGAGATGTTCTGGCAAAGGCGCTGGAGCGACACGGAATCGGTGTAGTGCACTGCCGTGAGATCATTGATGAGCCCAGTTACAACCAGTCCTATAACCGTGCGATGGACATTATCGAGCAGCAGCTGGAGGAGACCCCGTCGATCAAGGTGGTGCTGGATGTTCATAGGGATTCGATGATTACCGACTCAGGAATGGAGTATAAGGTGGTATCCGAGGTGAACGGGCGCAAGTGCGCCCAGCTGATGATGGTCATGGGGACGAATGCCGGTGGTCTGACCCACCCGAACTGGCCGAGCAATCTGAACTTTGCTGTCAACCTGCAAAAACGCATCCTCGAGGATTACCCGACGCTGATGCGTCCGGTCAACCTGCGGGCGCAGCGTTTTAACGAACAGGCGACGACGGGCAGCATGATTTTGGAGTGCGGGACGAGTGCCAATACCATGCGGGAGGCGGAGACTGCGGCCGAGGTATTCGCCGACGAGCTGGCGGAGGCGCTAGGGGCATGACGGATGGTCGCGGAAACGAGGTCTGCGGCGGGAGCAGAGCCGCAGACCGCACGAAAGGAGATTGGATATGAAGGCTTCCGAGCTGGTGTTTACTGCCAGGCTGGATGACAATATAGCGAGTGTGAGGGCTGCATTTGCCGGTGACAATACGGTGATCTGCCGTACGGTGGAAAATGGCGCGGGGCTGCGCTGTGCGCTGTTTTTTATTGACGGCATGGTGGATTCGCAGTCCATCAATCTGTCGCTGGTCCGTCCCATCTCCCATTGGGACGGTGGAGAGGTAGATATTGACACACTGATCGCACGGGTCATCCAGATTGACGATTGTCCGATTGATCCGGGGATGGACAAGCTGCTTCAGGCATTCCTGTACGGCGACACGATTGTCCTGGTAGACGGCGATCCGCGTCCGGCTGTCGTCAACACCAAAGGATTTGCCAAGCGTTCACCGGACGAGCCGGACAACGAAAAAATTCTGCGCGGGCCGCGCGAAGGATTTACCGAGGCATTCATGGGGAATCTGGCGCTGATTCGCCGCCGCCTGCGCACACCCAGTCTGAAATTTACGTTTCTGAACGTCGGAACCGTGACGCACACCACGGTGGTTTTGTGTTATATTGAGGGGATTGCACAGGAGAATGTCGTGTGCGAGTTGCGGCGGCGGGTCGAGAGCATGGATCTGGACTCCGTGCTGGATGCCAACTATGTCGCAGAGTGCATCCGGGACAACCGGGCCTCTCCGTTCCCGACGGTCGGAATGACTGAGCGCCCGGACATTGTCGCGGCAAAGCTGCTGGAGGGGCGGGCTGCGCTGGTCGTCGACGGAACTCCGGTCGTCATCACGGTGCCGCAGATTTTGCAGGAGACTATCCAGACCAACGACGACTACTATATTTCCTATCTGTATATGAATCTCAGCCGATTGCTGCGGATTTTGGGATTTTTCCTGACGATCACGCTGCCGGGGCTCTATCTGGCGCTGGTCGTCTATCATCCGGAGATGGTGCCGACCCGGCTGCTGTATTCGATTGCGGCGGCGCGGGAGGGAATCCCGTTTTCCACGCTGACCGAGGCGATCGGCACCATTCTGGTCTTTGAGGTGCTGAAGATCTGCCTGCAATTCCTGAAGGTCGATACCGCCTATACTTTTATCGCACAGGGCCTCGTTATCATCGTCGCGGTCGCGCTTGACCTGCGCAAGTATCTGGCG
>CAYLXH010000059.1:0-12668 GCA_964387535.1 uncultured Butyricicoccus sp.
TATCTGCTGGAAATGCAGGAATTTATCGACTGCGTTGCAGAAAACCGTAAGCCAGGTGTCACGGTATACGATGGTACCAAATCCACCGAAATTGCGTTCAAGACAACCGAAGCATGGAAGTATGGCGCAATTGTAAAAATCTAATCCCCCAAACAACACATGTAGCAGGCCCCACACAGGGGCCTGTTTTTTGCTTCTGATGTTCTTCTTTCGCCCTGCTGGTTCTTGCCGCCTGCCCTCCAGCTCAATGGACCAGGGGCAAAGGCCATCCCCCATTTTTCGAGTGATTGACTGCAATTCCCCTCTGTTCGCCTCATCCTTCTCCTTTCCAACAACAGCACAAGTAGGCGCAAATCGTTCCCTTTTTTGCTTTTTCCCTTTTTGTGATATACTGGATAATAAAGATGTCATGTCACCTTCCCTTTAGGGATCGTCTATCGGCATACTAAATCACAGAAAGAAGGCAATCAACCCATGAAAAAAACAGAAGCAGCAAAACGATATCTGCTGCTGTGCATCGGTCTGTGTATCATGTCTTTTGGCATCGCATGCTCCATCAAAGGTAATTTGGGAACATCTCCCATTTCCAGTCTTCCCTATGTGCTCAGCCTGGCAACCCCCCTGAGTGTCGGCACGGTAACCATTTTGATGCATCTTGTCTTTATCTCGCTGCAAATTCTCATTCTGCGAAAGCAGTATGAACCAATTCAGCTGCTCCAGCTTCCTGTTGCGCTCGTGTTTGGCGTAATGACGGATTTTGCGGTCTGGGTTCTGCGGGATGTCTCCTATGCCACCTACTCACAGCAGTGGCTGCTGTCCCTGATCGCGATTGTGCTCATGGGCATCGGGGTCTCCTGTGAAGTCACCGCCCGTGTCGTCACACTGGCCGGTGAAGGATTGATTCTCGCGATCGCTAAGGTCACGCCGATTCCGTTCAGCTCTATGAAAATTCTTTTTGATGCCTCCTTGGCCATACTCGCGGTCATTTGTTCCGTCGTATTTCTTCACGGCCTGTACGGTGTTCGGGAAGGAACCCTTGCTGCGGCGTTGCTGGTGGGCATCGTCACCAAATGGCTGAGCCCTTTTATGAACTGGCTGGAACAGCAGTGGATCTTGCAATCGAGAACTGGGAAAGGACAACTCCATACTACACAAAGATAACCGTGATGGATACAAACACTATCCTGATTTGCAGGAACACTATCTTGCGGATCCAAATTCCGCTCTCTGTCCCTTTTATCGGATCGGTGACGAATTTCTATTGGAACGATACGGAACAGTAAGATTTTCTGGACGCCGATCTTCCCGATTCTGTTCTGATCAACGCGGTTCCGTCCTGCGGTGAATACACCGTCATCAACATGGATAGAATGCAATCCATGTATTCCATCCAAAGAAATAAAAGAGAGGAAACCCTCCTGGGTTTCCTCTCTTTTCTATCCGTATTGTATTATCACAGTATGTCTTACTCTTATGCAGCCTTAGCAGCAGCTTCCTTACGGCGAGCCTTTGCAGCCATGGACTCACGGGTTACGTCGAGCAGTACCGCTGCGATGATAACCAGACCCAGTACCATGTTCTGTACAGCAGAGTCGATGGACAACAGCGTAAAGCCGTTACGCAGGGTTGCGATAACCAGCGCACCGATCATCGTACCGATCATTGTGCCCTTGCCGCCCATGAACGACGCACCGCCGATAACGCAGGATGCGATGGCGTCGGTGTCGTACGGCTGAATTGCGTTTGCACCGTTACAGATGCCAGAACGGCCGATGGATACGATACCTGCCAGGGCTGCCATGAAACCGGACAGCGCATAGCAGAACGTCAGAACGTTTGCCGAGTTAATACCGGACAGACGGGTTGCTTCCATGTTGCCGCCAGCACAGTAAATGGAACGGCCCAGTGCCGTGCGGGTCAGCAGGATGTGCATGATGATGTAGATGATGATAACAACGATAAAGCTGATCGGGAAGCCGCCAATGGTGACAGAACCCAGTGCCATAACGCCCTTCGGGAAGCCCGAAATCATCTGTGAACCAGTTACCAGCAGAGCAGCGCCCCACAGGAAGTTTTTCATACCCAGTGTGGATACGAACGGATGCGGCAGATGCAGACGGGTCAGAAGCAGACCGTTGATCAGACCGATTGCGGTACCTGCAACCAGAGCAACGATGATCAGCAGCACTGCGTTGTTCGTTCCGTTCTTTACCATCATACCGACAACGCACGCACAGAATGTTGCGTTCGCGCCAACAGAAAGGTCAATACCTGCCGTAATCAGACACAGCAGCATACCGGTGGAAAGCAGCGCGGTAAATGTCGTCTGCTTGAGTACCGACATCAGGTTGCTGTAGCTCAAAAACTTATCACTTGCAATGGACAGAACCAGGCACAAAATAATCAGCGCACCCAGCGTGCCAATGTACTGGCCCAATCCGCCTAACTTTTTCTTACTCATCTAACGTACCTCCCCATGCTGCCTTCATCAGGCTCTCTTGGTTAAAGTGTTTGCTGTCGCGTTCTACCGTCGCCATGATCTTACCGCCGCGCATAACAATAACGCGGTCCGACATACCCAGAATCTCCGGCATTTCCGACGATACCATGATAACGCACTTGCCGGCCTTGACCAGGCGGTTCATAACGTTGTATACTTCGATCTTCGCACCGACGTCAATGCCGCGGGTCGGCTCGTCAAAGATATAGATCTCAGCGTCCGTGTTGACCCACTTACCGATAACCACCTTCTGCTGGTTACCACCGGACAGCTGTCCGACAATTTCATCAATCGACGGCGTCTTAATGCGCAGCGACTTGATATTCTCTTCGCCGGTCTTGAGAATCTTCTTCTGATCCAGGAACGGACCATTACAGAAGCCACTCATGTTCGCCAGCACCAGATTGGTCCGAATGGATTCTGCCAATACCAGGCCCTGTCCTTTTCGGTCCTCTGTCAGGAACGCGATGCCCGCCTTAATTGCCTGACCCGGGTTCTTTATGGTTACTTCCTTGCCATCAACATAGATCTTGCCGCTGTCCAACGGGTCCGCACCGAAGATCGCACGCATCGTCTCGGTACGTCCTGCGCCAACCAGTCCTGCAAAGCCCAGTACCTGTCCGCGGTATGCTTCAAAGCTGACATCATCCAGCACGCCGCCTTCCATCAGGTGCTCTGCCTTCAGGGCAACCTCGCCCTTCGTGCCAAACTCCTTCGGGAACAGGTTATCCAGGGTACGACCTACCATGGCCGCAATCAGGGAGTCATTATCCCAATCCTTGATGTCTCTTGTATCAATGTACTGACCGTCACGAATAACCGTCACGCGGTCACACAGCTGGAACAGCTCTTCCAGCTTATGCGATACAAACACGATACCGATACCGCTGTCGCGCAGCTGACGGCAAGTCTGCATCAGCTGATCAACTTCCTTCTCGCCCAGAGAGGAGGTCGGCTCGTCCATGATGATCATCTTTGCGTCAATCAGTACTGCCTTGGCGATCTCAATCATCTGCTGTACGCCCATGCCGAACGTACCTGCCGCCTTGGTCGGGTCAACATCCTGGCCCAGCGACGCCATGACTTCCTTCGCCTTTTTATTCATCGTCTTGTAATCAAGCAGACCTCCCGGTCCCTTGATCCACTTGTTAATGAAGATGTTGTCCGTAATGCTCAGCAGCTTTTCAATGTTCAGCTCCTGATAGACACACGCAATGCCGGCAGCCGCCGATTCGTTCGGATTCTTGAACGACAGCTGCTGTCCGTTGACGTATATCTCACCCTTGTCCGGCTTATGTACGCCCGTCAGCACCTTGATCAGCGTCGATTTGCCTGCGCCATTCTCGCCGATCAGTCCCAGAATCTCTCCCGGCTTTACCGCCAGCTGCATGTTATCCAGCGCGACAACGCCCGGGAATGTCTTGGTACAATCCTTTAACTCTACTACATACTCACTCATTAACTCTTCACCCTTTTCTCCGAGAGGGAATTTTGATGAGTCTCCTATTCCGGCAGTATTGGTCTCGGTACAATACCACTTGGCAAAAATACACATTACCTGCGCAAAATTTTTGCAAAAAATACTCATCCAGTTGGAAAGAAAATGCCCTTACCGATATATACAAATCGATAAGGGCATCCGATTCGGTTAATTTGTTACCCTTCTTTGCTTAACGCCTGCAAAATAAATCAGTCGATGTAACCCTTCAGGGTATCCAGACGCTCCTGTGCGTTGCTCTCATCAATTACCGAGCAGCCGGAATCGATGAACTCGTCCAGGGTCTCGCCATTCAGTGCGTTTACAACAGCCTCAACTGCCTTGTAGCCCATATCATATGCTTCCTGAGCAACAGACATCGTCTCTTCGCCATTCAGGATTGCGTTGCAAGCGGACTGGATGCCGTCAAAACCGATGAAGATCGTATCCTTGTACGCATCGTTGTCTGCTGCTGCACGTGCTGCTGCCATTGCCATATCATCGTTGTTGCAGCAGATGATAGCAACGCCTTCCGGATGGTTCTGCATGATTGCTTCCATCGAGTTAACTGCCTTATCCGCTACTGCGTCAGCATACTGAATTTCCTTGTCCAGGAAGGTGCCGCCTGCTGCCTCGATGCCCTGCTGGTAACCAGTCAGACGATCGGTTGCGGTGCCATCACCCTGTACGCCGGAGATTGCAATTGCGTTGATTTCCTCCCATCCAGCTTCCTTTGCTGCTGCAACGGCTGCCTCGCCGCCCATAGCTGCTGCGTCAACATTGCCGGTGCCGACAAAGGACAGGATTTCCGGAGCATCAATGTTCGTGTCAACGGCGACGATCGGAGCGGTCTGACCAGCAACCAGGTTTGCTGCCAGATCAGCCTGCAGCGGAGCAATAACAAAGCCGTCATATGCGCCGGAGTTCAGGTCGGTCTCGATCATGTTCTGCTGCTCATCGTAAGCAGTCTCGGACGTAGCGCCCTTGACCTCAACCTTAACACCATTCTCTTCGCCATATGCTTCTGCGCCGGCCTTAACATAAGACCAGTACTCCGATGCCGTTGTCTTGAGAATGACGTCAATGCTGTAATCGCTGCTAGCTGCAGAACCAGAACCCTCTGCCGCCGGGGTGGAGCTGTCGCCACAGCCAGCCAAACAACCTGCTGCCATTACGCCTGCAAGCGTCATCGCCAACATTCTTTTCTTCATGATGTGTTTCCTCCTTAGTTTGTCTCTTCCTAAACGTATCTATCTTAGTTTCCCATTCCTTTTCCAATTCCCGTCCGTTCGAAGGGCGATGAACGTCCGGGCAACCGGTTTTCAGATTGTGAAAAAAAGACCAAACTTAACTGTGCTCTCTCTCCAAAAACACAGAAAAAACAGAGTTTGTCCTATCCACGGCATAGAAAACGGTTCAACACAACCAATATCACCACAATTTTGCCAACGCTGAACCAGAAGCAACTATATTTACCATGAATAATCCAATTTCATGCTTTCGTTTGTATATATTATACAATCCTGTTACGCGCTAAACCGAATCATATTGCGCAAAAATCATTTGAAAACGCGCCTTTTAGACAGACATGTTTCGGTATTGTCTTGGGGACACACCGACCTTGCTTCGAAACACGGCGGCGAAGCTCGTGTCGTACGCGTACCCTACTTCTCCGGCAATTTCTGCGATCGACATTCTGCTCTCCCGAAGCAGCAGTTTGCTCCGGCTGATACGCAGATTCACCAGATACTCATGGGGAGACTGCCCCGTGCTCTCCCGGAATCGCCGATTGAGCTGAGAAATGCTCAAATGGAACCGTTTGGCCAAATCCGCCGTAGACACTTCCTCATTCAGATGCTCCGCCAGGAACCGCTGCACGGCCGCAATCTGCGGATCCCCCGCCTCCTTGAGCCGGTCATCATACAGCAGACTGCACATCAGGTCATGGAGGCTTCGTGACGTGCCAACCTCATCCATTTGTCCCATCAGACGCATCTGCTCCAGCAATTGCAGCATCTGCTGCTGGATACGCTTTGGGTTGTCCGGTCGGATCGCCACCCCCCACGTGCTGCGAATCTCCTCACAAAACGCGCGTGTGTTTGCCCCATTCAGATGAACCCACAGGTACTCCAGCGGTTCCAGCGCCCGGAAGCTATATCGTTCGTCACAGCCCAGAAATCCAAACTCGTCGGCGCAGATCGTCGTCTCATTTCCATCCAGGCACACCTGCATCTTTCCCTTGATAACGGAAAACAAGGAAAAGCTGTCCAGCCCGGTCTGTTCGATGGAATAGTGCGTACCGCACCAGAAACGGCCCACTCCCTGCAAATAATACAGAACCCGTTTTGCGCGGGGAGAAGGTGTCGCCTCGTACAGCTCAGACGCCGGCGTCACCCCTTTGTCATACGGGACCTGCAGCCCCGCTGCTCCAGCACTCCCCTTCTCCATATTGTCAGACATAATACTTCGCTCCCAACGATCCGGCGCACAAAACCCCTCGGCAGCACTTGCGTTTGCCCACCGGACGGGATACCGTTCGCCTATCCCTTCTCAGGCCCGCCAAAACGGTTTTTTCGCTTGCGGCATGCTTTCGCGCGTCAGGCACTCCCTGACGCTCTTTCCCATACTGTTGCAGTAATACTTATTCTCTGCGAGATCCACCACGCACAGGCGCAGCGCACTCCATCCATGCTCTCCCTTTCGTTCCTTATACTGGCGATAGTCCTTCACTCTGCGTATCCGCCGCTGAACGCTGCGGCTTACCTGCGCGGTACACAGCACCACACTGATCAGGGTGAAATCATGATAGGGATCCACCGCCGGCACCTGCTCGTCCTGTATCCGCCGAAACAGCGCCAGATACTCCGTCAGCCGGGCATCATCCAGCTGCTCGTCACACAAGAAGTAGCAGCTCTCTCCACAATATCCCTGTGTGGAAACACTGCCAATGATCCCCATCAAATACCGGCTGTCACGTTTTTCATACCGTGCAATCATAGGAAATGTCACACCGCAGACCGTCTGATCCCGCTCAATATGAAACGGTTCTCCATACTTTTGTTCTGCATGCCACAGGAATTTCTCGGCTTTTCCGGCAAATCCCTCCATCAGTCGATATCCTCTTCCTCTGCCAGCAGGGGAGGATCCTCGTCATCAATATCTGCCAGCGGGGGATCTTCTTCCTCGATCTCGCTGCCGTCCGTCTGCGCCTCTTCCAATTCTTCCACCGGAACATCCTCTTCTGCATAATATTTGCTGTCGATCACATATCCGATCGCAACGCCAATCACGGCACAGCCCAGTGATATCCACTGTCCATCATACCGAAGCAATCCGGACAAAACCAAGCCACCTCCATAGCCCAGCGCGAGGCCCAAAAACTCGGAACGCGGGATCGTGTTAAAGTATTTGCGCTGTGTGCTGTGGTATCCTTTTTTCATCGTAGTTCCTCCATCACAGGGCGGATCAGGTGGTATGCTTCCTTCCTGACACTCCATAGCCCTGCAAAGCCATTGCAATTTGTCCCTTTTTGTTTCATTTTATCAAGTTATTGACTATCCGTCAATCCGCCGCCAACCATCCCACACCATGCGTTCTCCGCAATTTCTGGCGTATTTGTCTAATGCAGTCGTATTTTTTTATCGTTTTTTCACAAAGAATATCCCTCTATTACCATAGCCCCCATCCGTTCTGTGCTTTTTGCGCACAAGAAAAAATAATGATCCGCCCATCGTTTCACCCGCAGGAAAGCAAGTGCTTCCCCTCTATTCGCGGTTTTCCACACCGGTGCGCTTCCCATTCTCATCTCACTCTTTCCATGAATATTTTGCATATTAGTATGAGAAACATTCGCTTTTTTAATAACAAGAACTATGTTACACTACATTCAGAAGAGCAAACAAGCAGTTGATTTCCATTTCCTGTGTTGCTGTATTCACAAATGAAAAAGCAGTCCTCTGACGAACTGCCTTATAATGTAAGAACCCTTTCTTTATCCCGTCTCATGCCGGATCTTTCCACTTACTATCTGGCATGAGACCGTTTTTACTCCAAAATAGTTTGTGCAGCCGGCCGAAGCCGACTGCACCAAACACAAGCATAACAATATAACGGATAATCTACAATCGCTTACGCTTTCTGCTGATCCTGTTCGATCCGCTCCTTGTTGATCTCCATCCAGACATCAACATTCTTGATGCCCAGCTTTTCCGGATTGAAGTACGGCTGCTCTACGCCAGCATTGCGCTGTTCCATGTAGTCGTCGTAAACCTTCTTAACCGTCGGAAGCAGGAATGCCAGTGCAATCAGGTTGAACCATGCCATCAGTGCAAACATTACTTCGCTGACTGCCCATGCAGTAGATGCAGTTACCAGCGTCCAGATGAAGAACATGATCGGCATCAGGATACGAACAATCCAAATAGCAGCCTTACGCGTGCTGTCCGAAGCATTTCTCATCAGATAAGCCAGACCGGACTCGCCTTCGTAGTAGTATGCAATACAGGTGGAGTAAGCGAAGCATGTCAGAGCCAGAGCGATAATCATACCGCCGATGCCGGCCGGGATAACCGAGTCAGCAGCTTCCTGAACCCACAGTACGTTTGCAGTATTGGATGCAGCCAGTTCAGCCATCTTTTCAGAACCTTCGCCGATGTACATGTAGGAAACACCATCCGGGCCAAGTACATTGAAGCAGCCGGATACAACTGCCATGATACCAGAGCAGAGGCAAACAGCAACGTCGATGTATACGGAGAACGCATTAACCAGACCCTGCGTAGCCGGGTGCGGAGTCTCAGCGGCAGCAGCAGACGGAGGCGTCTCACCGAAGCCGGAACCGGAGGAGTTAACGGCACGCTTTACACCATAGGAGAATGCGCCGCCGATCATACCACCAAAGATAGAGTGTACATTGAATGCGCTGCCAACGATCATGGAGATTGCATTCGGGATGTTGGATGCATGTCCTACCAGAACAATGATAGTGATGATCAGGTATCCGATCGTCATGAACGGAACGATAATCGTCGAGAACTTTGCAATACGGCGAACACCACCGGAAATAACGAGGAACAGCAGAACAGCAATTACGGCGCCAACAATAACGCGCGGAGTGCCAAAGCTGTTCTCAAATGCCATTGCAATGTTATTAGCCGACGGACCGGTAACCAGCAGCGGTACACCAATCGTTGCAAACAGAGCAAAAATAACTGCCATCAGCTTGCCCAGCCACTTAATCGGGATGCCGCGCTCCATGTAGAAGTACGGGCCGCCTCGATACTGGCCGTCCATGCGAACCTTGTAGATCTGGCCCAGAGAGTTCTCGGCGTATGCGATCGCGGAGGTTACCAGAGCAGTAATAATCATCCAAAAGATTGCGCCCGGGCCGCCATACATAATTGCGACCATGACGCCGCCAATGTTACCAACGGCTACGCGGTATGCAGCAACCGAGCAGAATGTCTCAAACGCCGACAGGCCTTCTTCCGAGCCCGTGCCGCTGGTCAGCAGCTTCCACTGCAGCTTTGCTTTCAGCACGTTGCCGAACTTCATGGCAATACAGTAAATTACCGCAAGGCCAAACGTCAGAGCAATCAGCGGGGTAGCCCACAGAATGTTGTCAATTTGGAAAATTAACGAAGCGATATCCATTATTTTCCGTCTCCTTTCTTTTTCCGATGGATCCTTCTGCACTATGGCCGCTTTCCCTCAGCCATCCAATCCAACGTTCCATCGTCCGGAGTCCACCGAACGATGGAGCGTATTTTTGGTTTCCAGAAGTCTCCTGTGATTGATTATAAGTTCCTTTCAAACAATCTGTGTCAAACACAAATTGTAATCCAGCAGAATTAGGGTTTCCGCCCAATCAGCGGCCGGTAACGCCGAGGCCCAGAACCTCACGCATGTACTTCACCGACTTGCGCATGCCGTCCAGCTCCAGCTGACGGCCTTCTTCAATCGTGTAGCCAGACAGCGGCAGCTCAATCTCCAGATCAATGGTGTCCAACTCTTCCGGAGCGTTCTCGCGCAGTTCCTTCATGATCTCAATCAGGTCAACCTGACCGTCGCCCAGTGCGCAGCCCAGAGAATGTGTGCCATCCGGATCAGCAAAAATGCGGTTGTCGCAGAAGTGGATGCAGTAGCAGTACGGCGCCATCTTGCGGACGCAGTCAGCGATGCCTTCCGATACCATCAACGAGTTAATCGTATCACAGCAAGCGCCGATCAGCGGGTGATTCAGCTGCTCTACCATCCAAATAACTTCGTCAGCGAACAGATCACAGTGGTTCTCAATGGCAATCTTCATGCCGTACTTCTCAATCGTCGGGATGTTCTTCTTGAACTCCAGAACGATGTCTGCCATCTGTTTTACTGCTTCCGGACACATGCAGGAATGGGAGAACGGCTGCGGATGCTCTACGTCGGTGCTGTACTTAACCAGCGTGCAGCCCAGCTGATGTGCAATCTCAAGGGACTCTGCAATCGTGCAGTTTACGCGCGGGTCAGACGGTGCGTTGAACGAAATGTTCAGCTCCAGATCCAGGCCGTGCTCCTCGGCAGCCTTGCGAACCTTCGCCAGGTTCTCCGGAGAGGTGTCATTGTCAATGTCAACCAGCGTCATGTGGATGACCTCAATGCCTTCCTCAACGCACAGATCCATCAACTTGAAGATATCCAGTGTCTTTTCGAATGCATAGGTCTTGCCTTCACTCTGGAAGCCCCAGCTCTCGCCCAGGCCGCTCAGATGCAGGGTATACGTATGCATACCAATCTTGAACTTGCGTTCTGCAGCCTTCTTGGTCATTGTTTTGCTCATTGTCAAAATCACTCCTAATCATTTTTCTCTGCCCCAACATCCCAGCCTTGCCGATTCCCGGGTCTGGAATGCCAAAACATATTTTAGGAAGAAATTTGGTACAGGAGTAGCGTAGGATCGGCGGCAGAACACTCTTCCAATCCAACCATATGCTGTCCTTCCACCGAGTTTCTTTCCTTCCTGTCAAACAAAATGCTCTGCCCGTTGTCGTTTCAGACGATTTTCTTAAAGCAGGGGCAGTCGCGATAGGCTTTCGGCGTCATACCCGTCATATTATGAAACGCACGCGTAAACGTCGAATTGCTGCTGTAACCAACCATAACGGCAATTTCCATAACACTGAAATTCGTGCTCACCAACAGCTCCTTGGCGCGGTTGATACGGATACAGCGCAGGTAAAAGCTCGGCGAGAAGCCGGTCTGCTGCTTAAACCAATCGTTATAATAGGTTACATTATAGCTTTCAATCTTGGCCAGCTGGTTGACCGTGATCGGCATGTGATAGTATTCATTGATGTAACGGATGGACGGCGCCGCACAGCTTTCCAGCAGCTTGCTGTACAGGTAGCTGAACAGATAACGAATGGACTGGCTGTCCGGATTCTGTCTCATTTCCGTTTGAATCAGATCGACCAACTGATTGATCTGACCCTGCATCGGAACAATCAGCGGGTAAGACAGAAGCACACTGTCCTGACTCTCGGCAATGCCGTCTGCCAAATCAATGGCCAGCAACTTTCCAATATAATTGCATCTATGTACCATACCCACAGGAATAAAACACAGCTCCTGCGGAGTGACCTCATATTCCGTGTCTCCAATCAGAATGTCCATTTTTTCCTGCAGCGGTACAAGAATCTGAGGAAATTCATGGGTATGTGCTCCGCTGCACTCATAGCAAACGCGAATGTTTGCTTTCTGACTCATTGGCTTCATCCACCTTTCTCTCCCGGCACTCCATCTTTTTGGGCGGCGTGCAGAGTTAGATTACTTTCTCGACATGCTGGCGAACGATCTCGCGATACCGCTGCATCTGCTCCGGACTCGGTGATTGCAGCCCCTTCAGCGGGTACTTCAATCCCAATTTTTCGTAGGTTGCTGATCCCAGACTGTGATACGGCAGCAACTGTACATGACTCAAATGCGTCAATCCGGCAGCAAATTCGCCAATCTTGCTCAATTCCTCCGGGGTATCATTGATTCCAGGGACAACAGGCGTGCGAATGACGATCCGGAATTTTTCTTCCATCTCGTTGGTCGCGCGAAGATTACTCAAAATCAGATCATTGTCCACTCCGGTGTATTTCTTATGCAGCTCCCGGTTGAACAGTTTGAGATCGACAAATGCAGTGTGTACATACGGAAGAATGCCCTTGACGGTTTCCCACGGTGCAAAGAAAGAGGTCTCAATCGCCGTATTATATCCTTCCTTGCGACAATTCTGCAGGATCGCTCGGGAGAATTCCGGCTGTGCCATGACCTCGCCGCCGGACAGCGTGATGCCGCCGCCGGACATGAAGAAGAACAGCGAATCTTTTCGCGCCTCCTTCATGACCTGCTCCACGGTCATCACCTGCCCGTAGACGTTTGTCTCCGTTGTTTCGATGTCAAAAGAATGGCTTTCCGGTGTCGAGCACCACTGGCAGCGCAATGGACATCCCTTCAGGAAGATCACCGTTCGGAATCCGGCTCCGTCAAAAGTTGAGGAACGTTCAATCCGCAGCACCATTCCTTCTCTGTCTTTATCAATCATGTTCATTGCGTCCAGTGCCTCCTTGGCTATTCTCTATGATTGGGTTGGCCTGTCTGCCAATGTTGTATCGTAATTATCCGCAGCAGCCACAGCCGGTCCAGCTGTTGATCTCGGTGCGTCCG
>CAYLXH010000060.1:0-8566 GCA_964387535.1 uncultured Butyricicoccus sp.
CACGGAAGGATTACTTTGACGCAGACGTCCGTGTCGATACCAAACAGATCTACCGCTGCAGCCGAATGATTGAAACGATCACCGGTGTTTCCATTGCCCCAACCAAGCCAATTGTTGGTGCCAATGCGTTTGCACATGAATCCGGTATCCATCAGCACGGCGTACTTAACAACAAGCAGACCTACGAAATCATGACTCCCGAATCGGTTGGTATTCCCCAGAACGCCATCGTACTGGGCAAACATTCCGGTCGCCATGCATTTGAAGCGCGTCTGGTCGAGCTTGGCTATTCCCTCACTCCGGAGAAGCTGGACAAAGCATTTGAAAAGTTTAAGGCACTGGCCGACAAGAAAAAAATTATCAAGGACCGTGACCTTGAAGCGATTATCGGTGTCGTTCCGGTTTCCGGCCCCGTTCGCTATACCCTGATGAATTATGTCATCAACAGCGGCAATACGATCAATACTACCGCTGTCGTAAAGGTATCTCGCGGCGATGAGGTATTTGAGCAGGTTGCCCTGAGTGATGGTCCTGTCAATGCATCATTTGCAGCAGTCAATAAAATCGTCGGCTGTGACATCGAACTCAGAGACTACACCCTGCGCGCCCTGACCGACGGACAAGACGCACAGTCTGAAGCTGTCGTCAAAATCAGCTTTGACGGAAGCAACGAGGTCATAACCGGACGTGGTGTTTCCACTGATATTCTGGAAGCATCCATCAAAGCTTATATCAACGGAATTAATAAATATTTGAATGATTAAAGGACATCAACTACCATATTAAGAAAGCGAGGTATTCTACCTATGTCGATGACAATGACCCAGAAGATTCTGGCCAAGCATGCCGGTCTGGACAGTGTGACGGCCGGACAGCTGATTGAAGCAAAGCTCGATCTGACCCTGGCCAACGATATCACCGGTCCGGTTGCAATCCGAGAGCTGGAAAAGGCTGGATTTACAACCGTATTTGACAAGGAAAAAATTGCACTGGTTATGGACCATTTTGCCCCGAATAAGGACATCAAGTCGGCAGAACAGTGCCTGCAGTGCCGTACCTTTGCCGGGAAACATGACATTGTCAATTTCTTTGACGTCGGTGCAATGGGCATTGAACATGCTCTTCTCCCGGAAAAGGGATTGGTTGGACCGGGTGAGCTCATTATCGGTGCGGACTCTCATACCTGTACCTATGGTGCACTGGGTGCTTTTTCCACCGGTGTCGGTTCTACCGATTTGGCAGCCGGTATGGCAACCGGTACCGCATGGTTTAAGGTTCCGTCTGCCATCAAGTTCAATCTGATCGGCTCTTTGCCGGAATATGTTTCCGGCAAGGATGTCATTCTTCATATTATCGGTATGATTGGTGTCGATGGCGCACTGTACCGTTCGATGGAATTCACCGGGGAAGGCGTCGCCTCTCTGAGCATGGATGATCGCTTTACCATCTGCAATATGGCAATCGAAGCCGGTGCCAAGAACGGTATTTTCCCAGTTGACGACAAAACAATGACCTATTTCCGGGAACGCTCCGACCGCGAGGTGACCGCATACGAAGCTGACACGGATGCCGTATATGACGAAGAGTACACAATTGATCTTTCGACACTGCGTCCGACCGTTGCATGCCCGCATCTGCCGGAAAACACCAAGACCATTGACGAACTCGGCACCATTGAAATCCAGCAGTCTGTGATCGGCTCCTGTACCAACGGACGCATTCAGGACATGCGGGATGCTGCAGCCATTTTGAAGGGCCGAAAGGTCAAGAGCAATGTCCGTACCATTGTTATTCCGGCTACGCAGCAGGTTTATCTGCAGTGTATCGAGGAAGGTCTGGCCAAGATTTTTGTGGAAGCCGGAGCGATTCTCTCTACGCCGACCTGTGGTCCTTGCCTTGGCGGACATATGGGCATTCTGGCACACGGCGAGCGTGCTGTGTCCACGACCAATCGTAACTTCGTCGGTCGAATGGGACATGTTACATCAGAAATCTATCTGACCAATCCGGCCGTTGCTGCCGCTTCGGCGATTACCGGATACATTACTGACCCTGCTCAGCTTGATTAAGGAGGACATCAGACCATGAAAGCAAGAGGTTCTGTTTTTAAGTATGGTGACAACGTCGATACTGACGTTATCATCCCTGCACGTTATTTGAACATCGCAGACCCAGTAGAACTGGCAACACACTGTATGGAAGATATTGATACGGAGTTTGTCAAAAACGTAAAGAAGGGTGACATTATGGTCGCAACCAAAAACTTTGGCTGCGGTTCCTCTCGTGAACACGCACCGCAGGTCATCCGTGACAACGGTATTTCCTGTGTTATCGCTTCCTCGTTTGCCCGCATCTTTTATCGCAGTTCGATCAACATCGGACTGCCGATTATGGAAAGCGAAGAGGCAGCCAATGCGATTTCCAACGGCGACGAAGTTGAGGTTGATTTTGATACCGGCGTGATCACAGATCTCACAACCGGAGAAACGTTCCAGGCGGCTGCTTTCCCACCGTTCCTGCAGAATATCATTCAGGCAGGCGGTTTGCTCAAGAGTCTGAAGGAAAGAGAGGGCAAATAACATGGAGTTTCGTATTGCAGTGGTAAAAGGTGACGGCATCGGTCCGGAAATCGTCACGGAAGCAATGAAGACCCTGGACGTATTGGGTGAGAAGTTTGGGCATACCTTCCATTTCACAGAATGCTATGCCGGCGGCAATGCCATTGATAAATTCGGTATTCCGCTTCCGCAGGAAACATTGGACATCTGCAAGGCGTCCGATTCCATCCTTTTGGGCGCTGTCGGCGGTCCGAAGTGGGATTCCGTGCCGGCCGAAAAGCGTCCGGAAAAGGCACTGCTTGGTCTGCGCTCCAACCTGGGGCTGTTTGTGAATCTGCGCCCTGCACAGATGCACGCCGCTCTAGCGGATGCCTGCCCGATTAAAAAAGAAATCATCGGTGACGGCTTTGACATCATGGTATGCCGAGAACTGACCGGTGACGTATACTTTGGCACCCATGCACGCCGTCAGTCTCCGCTGGGTGAGACTGGCTGGGACGATATGAATTACTCTGTCTCTGAAGTTGAGCGTATCGGACGCGTCGGCTTTGAGCTCGCGATGAAACGCGGCAAAAAGGTTACTTCTGTCGATAAGTCCAATGTATTGGAGACCTCTCGTGTATGGCGTGAGACAATGCACAGAGTCGCTAAGGACTATCCAGAAGTAGAATATCAGGATATGTACGTCGACAACTGCGCGATGCAGTTAGTCCGCGATCCCGGTCAGTTCGATGTCATTATCACCGGAAATCTGTTTGGCGACATCCTGTCGGACGAAGCCAGCATGATTACCGGTTCCATCGGCATGCTGCCATCCGCTTCTATGGGCGAAACCTCACTTGGCATGTATGAACCAATCCATGGTTCTGCACCGGACATCGCCGGCAAGGGCATCGCAAATCCCATTGCGACCATTCTTTCTACCGCGATGATGATGCGCTACTCGTTCAACCTTCCGGAAGAAGCCGATGCGATTGAAGCTGCATGCGAAAAGGCACTGAATGATGGCTACCGCACCGCAGACATCGCCAAGCCTGGTGAGTCGGTACTCTCCACCTCGGAAATGGGCGAAATTGTCCGTCAAAATTTGAGAGCATAATTTACTTATTTTGTCATACCAAAATCCGAACGCAGCAAAATCTGCGTTCGGATTTTTGATCAGGAGCTACTATGAAAATTGAAACCTTGGTTCAATCCACTTTATCCGATCCTTGTCGGCATATCCGTCAGCGTGTCTTTGTGGAAGAACAGCATTTTGAGAACGAATTTGATGAGCTGGATCAATCAGCCATCCATCTTCTGCTGCTATGCGACGGGGAACCCGCAGCAACGGCTCGTCTCTTCCCCGGCGAACAGTCCGGTGACTATCTCATCGGTCGGGTCGCTGTGCTTCCCCAATACCGCAAAGAGCATCTCGGCAGCAAAATTATGCGGTTTGCCGAGCAGGAAGCCATTGCACGCGGCGCCAGCCGAATTATTCTTTCCGCGCAGTGCCGGGTTCGTCCGTTCTATGAATCGCTTGGTTATACTGCCAGCGGCCCGATTTACTATGACGAATATTGTGAACATATTCATATGGAAAAATACCTAAAGTCAAAAAAATAGTTCCTTTATTTGTATTTTTCTAATCCAGCTGTCTCTGTTTTTATGCGTTTCCCTCTTTTTCTCCACCCTTTTCCTTTCCTCGACATCAGTCTATTTAGGACGTCAGCAATAAGAAATCTGAGGCAAAATTAACATGAGAACGTGCAAATCGAGGAAAAAACACTTTTCTTATAATGGACAGTAAAGAATCTTCCGGATGACACGTCATGAATAGGAATGGAAAGAAGGCCATCCGGCAACATCAAAAGGAAAGGAAAAGCAGTTATGGCAAACAGAAAATTCAAAAAGATCCTGGTTGCAAACCGCGGTGAAATTGCATTGAGAATTTTCCGCGCCTGCTATGATCTCGACATCCGCACCGTCGCGATCTATTCACAGGAGGACACATACAGTCTGTACCGTACCCGTGCCGACGAAGCATATCTGATCGGCCAGAACAAAAGTCCGTTGGCTGCCTACTTGGATATCCCATCGATCATTGATCTGGCAAAACGCCGTGATGTCGATGCCATCCATCCGGGCTATGGCTTTTTATCAGAAAACGCGGATTTTGCGCGCGCTTGTGAGCAGGCAGGCATCGTTTTCATCGGCCCCAACTCGACCATTCTGGATCAGATGGGAGATAAGCTGACTGCAAAGACGATTGCAAATGCCTGTGGTGTCCCCACAATCCCAGGTTCTCCCCGCCCAATCACCAGCACAGAGGATGCACTGGAGCTGGCCGAAGAATATGGCTACCCGGTCCTGTTAAAAGCTGCCGGCGGCGGCGGCGGACGCGGCATGCGTCGCTGTGACACTCCGGATGATATCCGCACCAACTATCCGCTTGTAAAAAGCGAAGCCATTAAGGCATTTGGAAACGATAATATCTTTGTAGAGAAGTTCCTTGTAGAACCCAAACACATTGAAGTTCAGGTTCTGGGTGACGAACACGGTAATATCGTCCATCTGTTTGAGCGTGACTGCTCTCTCCAGCGCCGTTACCAAAAGGTCGTCGAGTTCGCTCCAGCCTGGACCGTTTCGGAACCGGTTCGCATGAAGCTGTACAGTGACGCAGTCAAAATCGCCCGTCATGTGGGCTATGTCTCCGCTGGTACCGTTGAATTTCTCGTTGACCGCGATGAAAATTATTATTTCATCGAAATGAATCCGCGCATTCAGGTTGAACACACTGTTACCGAAGAACTGACCGGCATCGATTTGGTCCGTTCACAGATTCTGATTGCAGAAGGCTACTCGCTCTCTGATCAGATGATTGGTATCCGGAAACAGTCCGACATCACTTCACGCGGTTACGCGATGCAATGCCGTATCACCACAGAGGATCCGAAAAACAACTTCCTTCCGGATACCGGCAAACTCACCGCATACCGCTCATCCGGCGGCAACGGGGTTCGCCTGGACGGCAGCAACTGTTACACAGGCGCTGTCATCTCTCCGTACTATGACTCTCTGCTGGTAAAAATCACCTGCCACGACCAAACCTTTGATGGCCTGTGCCAGAAGGCGCTGCGTGCTCTCAGTGAAGAACACATCCGCGGTGTCAAAACAAACATTCCGTTTATCAGTAACATTCTGCATCACCCAACCTTCCGTGCAGGAAAATGCCATACGAAGTTTATTGACGAGACACCAGAACTGTTCAATTTTGAAGAGAGTCGCGATCGTGCGACCAAACTTCTGCGTTATATTGCGGACATTCAGGTCTCCAATCCATCCGCAGAGCGCGAACAGTACGACATTCCGCGTTTCCCGCCATTTAAAAACTCTCCCCCACGCTGCTCTGGTCTGAAGCAGCTGCTGGACATCCAAGGTCCGGAAGGTGTTCAGAAATATATTCTGGAACAGCAGCGGTTGCTCATCACGGATACCACAATGCGTGATGCTCATCAGTCCTTACTATCTACCCGCATGCGTACCCGGGATATGCTTAAGGGTGCAGAAGGCACGGCAGAAATCCTCAACGACTGTTTCTCTCTGGAGTGCTGGGGCGGTGCTACCTTTGATACTGCATACCGCTTCCTGTATGAGTCTCCATGGGAACGTCTGGAAATGCTCCGCGAGAAAATTCCAAACATTCCACTTCAGATGCTGCTGCGCGGCTCCAGCCTCGTCGGCTATTCCAATTATCCGGACAATCTGGTTCGCGCATTCGTCAAGGAAGCCGCCAATACCGGCATTGATGTATTCCGTGTATTCGACTCATTGAACTGGCTGCCGGGCATGGAAGTCGCAATGGATGAGGTGTTAAATCAGGGGAAAATTTGTGAAGCAACTCTTTGTTACACGGGTGACATCCTTGATCCGACCCGCGAGAAGTACAGCCTGGATTACTATGTTCGTCTTGCTAAAGAAATTGAAAAACGCGGCGCCCATATTCTCTGTATCAAAGACATGGCTGGTCTCCTCAAGCCGTACGCGGCGAAACGTCTGATCAGCGTTCTGAAACAAGAAATCGGTCTGCCCATTCATCTGCATACCCATGATACCTCTGGCAACCAGGTTGCTACCCTCTTGATGGCAGCAGAAGCCGGTGTCGATATCGTCGACACCGCCATTGATTCTCTGTCCTCCATGACCAGCCAACCATCTATGAATGCAGTAGTTGCTGCTCTGCAAGGTACCGAGCGTGACACTGGGCTGGATCCAAAACGCTTGAATCAGTTGAGCCAGTACTGGGCCGATGTCCGTCTGCGGTACAGCTCGTTCGACCGAGGCGTCAAGGCACCCTCTGCGGAAATTTATCGCTACGAGATGCCTGGCGGACAGTATACAAATCTCAAATCTCAGGTCACCGCAATCGGTCTTGGAGATCGCTTTGAAGCAGTTCGCGAGATGTATGTCACTGTAAACCAGATGCTTGGAGACATTATCAAAGTAACCCCGTCTTCCAAGATGGTCGGCGATATGGCAATCTTTATGGTTCAGAATAATCTGACCCCGGACAACATTCTGGAAAAGGGCGAAGCACTTACTTTCCCTGATTCTGTTGTGTCTTACTTCAAGGGCATGATGGGACAGCCGGAAGGTGGGTTCCCGGAAGATCTGCAGAAACTGGTACTCAAGGGAGAAGAGCCGATTACCTGCCGTCCTGGTGAACTATTGCCGCCGGTCGATTTTGAGGCGGCTAAGCAAGCCATTGAACCATTTTACAGCAATCCCGATGAACGCACGGTGATCTCCTGGTGCATGTATCCCAAGGTCGTCGAGGACTTCTTGCGTCATCGTAAGGAATACGGTTACATCACTCGTATGGGCAGCCATGTATTCTTTAACGGTATGGCTCTCGGCGAGACAAACCAGATGAATATTGAGGACGGAAAAACCCTTGTTGTCAAGTATCTTGGCTTAGGCGACCTCAATGATGACGGCACCCGTAACGTCCTGTTTGAACTCAACGGTACCCGCCGCGAAGTCGCTGTAAAGGATAAATCCGCCCCCGTCAAGGGAAATACCGCTCCCATGGCAGACCCGAAGGATAAAGGTCAGGTCGGCGCTCCTATGCCTGGTATGGTCTCCCGCGTTCTTGTCAAGGAGGGAGACTATGTGGAACAGAATCAGGTTCTGCTTGTCATTGAAGCGATGAAGATGGAAACTTCTGTTGTTGCCCGTATCTCCGGTCATATTGAAAAACTGTTGGTTTCCGATCAGGCGTCGGTCAAGGCTGGCGAATTACTCGTACAAATCAAATAATCAGAACTCATGATGGGAAAGGCTCCCTGTTTCCGGGAGTCTTTCCTGCTTTTTTCTCAACCAATTTCCCAACATCTTATTTGCGCAGTTATGTATTATGCTGTATAATATAGATATATTATACAGAAAGGGGAAAAGAAATGAAGTCACCTCGCAAAACAGCTCTTCTGCTCGCCTTGGCCATGATCCTTTCCTCATCAGGAAATCTGTGCGCATTGGCAGCTGAAGAAATCACACTCACAGACGATTCGTCGTCTCTTACCATTCAAACGGCATCCGATGATCTATTTCCTTCCACGCCCGATCAGGTAGCCGGCCTGACCTTCCCAAAATCCACTGACAGTACCATCACACTGGAATGGTTTCGAACCACATGCACTGAGGGGTATGAAGTTGCCCGTATTACTTCAAGTGGAAACTATAAGACCATTGCCACTATCCCCGATGTAGCAACAACAACCTATAAAGTGACCGGTTTAACCGATGGCACAAAATATCGCTTTGCCGTTCGCGCCTATGCAACAGATTCTGACGGAACAATCTGTTATGGTGATTACAGCGAAATTTGTTCTGCAGTAACCGTTCCACGTGCGGTAACCCTGAAAACGGTCAAGTACCAGTCTCAAGGAAAAATCAAAGTCAGTTGGAGTAAACGCAGCCGCGCCAGCGGATACCTTATTCAGTGCAGCACAAGTAAAACTTTTTCCAAT
>CAYLXH010000060.1:8576-12649 GCA_964387535.1 uncultured Butyricicoccus sp.
ATACAGGAAGAACGGTGACAACCCGCGTGAGTAAATCGTTGACCAGTAAAACCGTCTCCGGATTGGCAACTGCAAACTATTATGTACGCGTCATCCCCTATAAGACGCTCAACGGTACGCGTTACTACAGAACCTCGAACAGCTCTAAAAAGTCCGTGAAAGTGCGTTCGGGACTGACAGTCAAACAGCTGATCAACCGCATTGACAGCTCAGATAACAGCGGCAAAAAAGCGATCCGAACACTGACAGATAATGATGTGAACATTGCGAAGTACCACACCACATATGACAAGGTCATGGCAATCTATAAATGGCACGTCAAGCACGCTTTGGAATTTTCCGACTGTCTCCGTTGCAACTCGAATTTCAACGATTGTCTGTATGAATTATTTGGACAGCCTACGGAATATAACCTCTGGATTGCAGCGGGAAATTATATCAACAACGATGGCTCAAAGGCCATGCATAAATGGTCTGTTGTGTACCTGGCCGGTGTTCCCTACTGGTTCGACCCGCGAATGCAGAAATATGTCCTGCCATCCGGCACCACATATTTTGCCTTCCGCCGCACCTCAACTATGGCAAAGAAACACTACGAATTTGAGGAATGGTACTACTGCACCAATACATACAAGAAATATTAACCTGATCCATAAAACAGCGCTCAAAAATGGGGTATGTCCATCTGACATACCCCATTTCTTTGTCTTATGATTACTCTTTGTCTTTTATCTCGCTGTGAATCTCCTGCAGCGATTTTACCTCTCCATTGCCGTGTTCCTTGATGTACGCAATTCCCTTTGCGGTAGCTCTTGCCGCTGCAATGGTTGTCATATAAGGAACCTTTGCCTTGATCGCAGCTTTGCGCAGATAGCTGTCATCATGGACACTCTCCTTGCCAGCTGGAGAATTGATAATCAAATCAATCTCTCCATTCATGATCATATCCAAAATGTTCGGACGACCTTCGTACAGTTTTTTTGCCAACGATGCTTGAACACCAGCTGCCCGAATCGTTTCATACGTCTTACCGGTTGCAATGATGGTAAAGCCGCACTGCTCAAACAGCTGCGCAACCTCTGCGACCTCTGGCTTGTCCTTCTGGTTCACCGAGATAAGGACTGTGCCTTCCAGAGGCAGTTTGGTCTGTGTCGCTTCCTGCGCCTTATAAAACGCCTCGCCATAATAAGTGGACAGTCCCAGTACTTCACCGGTGGAACGCATTTCCGGTCCAAGAATCGGATCAACTTCCGGGAACATATTGAACGGGAACACCGCTTCTTTTACACCATAATAGGGAATATCCTGTTCCTTCAAGGATTCTACCGGAGAAGGCCGACCGGTCAGCTCCGACGTAATAATGTCTGTGGCCAGAGGAACCATGCGAATATTGCAAACTTTAGAAACCAGAGGAACCGTACGCGAAGCTCTTGGATTTGCCTCAAGAACATACACTTTACCATCCTCAATCGCGTACTGCATGTTCATCAGGCCACTGACGTGCATTTCCTCTGCAATTCGCTTGGTGTATTCCTTAATGGTAGCGACATTTTCCTTTGAGATATGAACCGATGGAATGATACAGGCCGAGTCGCCGGAATGCACGCCGGCCAACTCAATATGCTCCATAACTGCCGGAACAAATGCATGCTTGCCATCACTGATCGCATCTGCCTCACACTCTAACGCATGATTCAGGAAACGGTCAATCAAAATCGGACGGTCTGGTGTAACACCGACTGCCGCCTGCATATAACCGACCATGCTCTCATCATCATAGACTACTTCCATACCTCGGCCACCCAAAACGTAGGAAGGCCGAACCATAACCGGATAGCCAATTTTCTTTGCAATCTCTAACGCTTCCTCTACGGTGGTTGCCATTCCGGCCTCTGGCATCGGAATATCCAATTTATCCATCATCGCACGGAACTGATCACGATCCTCTGCCAGATCAATCACCGCAGGAGAGGTACCAAGAATCTTTACGCCATTCTTTTCCAGTTCTGAAGCAAGATTCAACGGAGTCTGCCCGCCAAATTGAGCAATAACTCCCAACGGCTTTTCCTTGTTATAAATGCTCAACACGTCTTCCAGCGTCAGAGGCTCAAAATACAGCTTATCTGACGTGTCGTAGTCCGTAGAAACCGTTTCCGGATTGCAGTTTACAATAATCGTTTCAAAGCCCAGTTTTTTGAGTGCCAATGCCGCATGAACACAGCAGTAGTCAAATTCAATTCCCTGGCCAATACGGTTCGGCCCGCCGCCCAGAATCATAATCTTCGGGCGATCTGTCTTGATCGGATTCTTATCCTCTGCATTATAGGTTGAGTAATAGTATGCGCTGTCCGGTGTGCCACTGACGTGAACACCCTCCCACGCTTCTTCGACTCCCAGTGCAATCCGCTTGTTGCGAATCATTTCTTCGGGTATCTCCAAAATCTGGCTTAAATACTTGTCAGAGAATCCGTTTTTCTTGGCAGAAATCAACTGTTCGTCTGACGGAAGAGAGCCCTTGGCAGCTGCCAGTACTTCTTCTTCCTCCACCAATTCCTTCATCTGCTCGATAAAGTATGCCTTTACCCGCGTCAAATCATGAATTTCCTCTACCGTAGCTCCCTTACGCAGAGCTTCATACATGATAAAATGACGGTCACTGGACGGATTGGCGAGCATACGCAGCAGTTCCTCTTTGCTCCTTGCATGATAGTCCTTTGCGTAGCCAAGACCATACCGTCCGGTTTCCAGACTGCGGATTGCCTTTTGAAATGCTTCTTTATACGTTTTGCCGATGCTCATGACTTCGCCGACCGCACGCATCTGTGTGCCCAGCTTGTCTTCCACGCCTTTAAATTTCTCAAACGCCCAGCGCGCAAACTTAATGACAACATAGTCTCCATCCGGAACATACTTGTCCAGTGTACCGTACTTGCCACATTCAATATCCTTCAGGGTGAGTCCGGCTGCCAGCATGGAAGATACCAGTGCAATAGGAAAGCCAGTCGCCTTCGAAGCCAACGCAGACGAGCGCGACGTACGCGGGTTAATCTCAATGACAACAATCCGATCCGAAACCGGGTCATGCGCAAACTGTACATTCGTGCCACCGATTACCTGAACTGACTCAACAATACGGTATGCCTGCTCCTGCAACCGGTCCTGCAGCTCTTGAGAGATCGTCAGCATCGGCGCCGAACAGAACGAGTCACCCGTGTGTGTGCCCATCGGGTCAATATTCTCAATGAAGCAGACGGTAATCATATTATTGTCGGCATCCCGTACTACTTCCAGCTCCAGCTCTTCCCAACCCAGAATGGATTCCTCAACCAAAACCTGTCCAACCAGGCTGGCCTGCAGACCACGGGCACACACTGTTTTGAGTTCTTCCTTATTATAGACCAGACCGCCGCCGGCACCGCCCATCGTATAGGCCGGACGGAGAACAACCGGATAGCCCAGCTGATCCGCAATCTCCAGTGCTTCTTCCACGCTGTAGGAAACTGCGCTGCGCGCCATCTCCACACCGATTGCATCCATAGATTTCTTAAATGCAATGCGATCTTCTCCGCGCTCAATCGCATCTACCTGAACGCCAATAACCTGGACACCGTATTTATCCAGCACGCCTTCTTTCGCCAGCTCTGCACACAGATTCAGACCAGATTGCCCGCCCAGATTCGGCAGCAGCGCATCGGGACGCTCTTTGGCAATAATCTGCTCCAAGCGCTCGACGTTCAGCGGTTCAATATAAGTCACATCAGCAATTTCCGGGTCTGTCATAATGGTAGCCGGATTAGAATTAACCAATACGATCTCATATCCTAATTTTCGAAGAGCTTTACAAGCCTGTGTTCCGGAATAATCAAATTCACAGGCCTGACCAATAATAATTGGACCGGAGCCAATAATCAGCACTTTGTTAATGTCAGTTCTTTTTGGCATAATTTCTCTCCTCTGGGTGATAGTATTCTCATATTTTGTATCCAAATGATACTGTTCAGCAAATCTTTACTACTATTATATCGAAATGTCACCGTTAATGGTAGTGTAACTTTCAAAAAAGTATATACATT
>CAYLXH010000061.1:0-9598 GCA_964387535.1 uncultured Butyricicoccus sp.
CTGCGACAAGAAAATCACGATCGACCGCGTAGAAAACTGCACCGAATGCGGCGGCACCGGCGCGGCAGCGGGAACCCACCCGGAAACCTGCACGAACTGCAACGGCACCGGTCAGGTACGCACCACACAGCGCACCGCCTTCGGCACCTTCGCGTCATCCTCGCCCTGTCCCAACTGCCACGGCACAGGCAAAATCATCAAGACCCCGTGCAAAAAATGCGGCGGCACTGGAAAAGAGCGCCGCGGACGCACGCTGGAGGTTCACATTCCTGCTGGTATTGACGACGGACAGAGCATCGCTCTGCATGGTCAGGGTTCCTCCGGAACCAACGGCGGCCCGAATGGGGATGTCATCATCACGGTCGGCGTCCGTCCGCACCCGCTGTTCACCCGCGAGGACTACAACATCTGGTGTGAGGTTCCGATCTCCTACGCACAGGCCTGTCTCGGCGACACCCTGATTGTCCCGACCATTGACGGCAAGGTCGAGTACACGCTCCCGGCCGGAACGCAGCCCGGCACGGTATTCCGCATGCGCGGCAAGGGCGTACAGTACGTCAACGGCCGCGGCCGCGGTGATCAGTACATCCGTGTCACGCTGGAAGTTCCGAAGAACCTGTCCAACGACCAAAAGGAGCTGCTGCGCAAGCTGGAGGACAGCGACACGCCGCAGAACCACCCGAACCGCAAGAGCTTCCGCGAAAAAATGAAGGATCTCTTCGGCAAAAAAGAAAAAGACAACAAATAATCCTTTCGCAAACGAATTCCCAAACAAAACAAGCTCCTGCACAGCCGTGCAGGAGCTTTTGCATTTTTCCCATCAATTTCTTTCCGCTCTTCCGCGCTCCAGATACTCCAAAAACCGGCGGACCGCCAACGGCGCAGTCCGGCGGTCGCGCACCGCCATGCCGATCTTTCGATACGCCGTTTCATCCAGGTCCCGTACCTCCACATTATAGCGCAGCCGTTCCAGCGACAGCTGGGGGAAAAAGGCAATCCCCAGCCCGTGTTCCACCATCGTCATTGCGGTGCTGTCGTCCTCCGTAGTAATGCGGACGTTGGAGAGCAGATCGTGTCGACGAAGCAGTTCATAAATAACACGGTTCTCTCCGCTGGTTTCCAGCAGCATCAGCGGCTCCGTCCTCAGCGCCCGCAGCGGAACCACGTCCAGCTTCGTCAGCGGGTGATCACGCGGCAAAATGATCTGAATCCGGTCCTCTGCCAGCGGAACTACGTCCAGGTCCAGCGGCGACGGCACACAGATGCAACCGCAGTCAATCTGCCCCTCCATGAGCCACTCTTCAATCTCCTGATATGCTCCGGCCCGCAGTTCAAATTCCGCCTCCGGGTAATCCTCACAAAACGACTTGACCACACTGGGGAGCCAGATTGCGGCCACGCTGTGAAACACACCGATGCGCAGCTTGACGGATTTCAGCCCATTGAGCTCGGCGACCTGCCGCTCCAGCACATCAACGTCCTCGCAAATCCGCTTCACATACGGAATGAGCCGCAGACCGTCCGCTGTCAGCTTGACGCCTCCATGGCGCCGCTCCAGCAGCGCCACATTCCATTCCCTCTCCAAGTCGCTCACCATATGGCTGATCCCGGACTGGGAATAGGAGAGCACCTCGGCGGCCTTGGTAAAACTTCCATACTCCGCCGTTTTCATCAGTGCCATATATTTCTGCACATTCATTTCCATCCAAATCATCCATTCCGTTTTCTCATATTTTTATGAAAAACATTCTCTTTTCTAATTTCTCCTTTCATGATACACTGATTATACGAAAAACACAAGAAACAAAGGTGAATTCATGAATCAGTACTTTATCCTATACATTTTTTCCCTATTTCTGGCTGGCACCAATGGAATTGCTGCCAGTTTTATGTCGCTGTCCAGCTATGAAATCGTGTTTCTGCGCTGTGTTCTGGCGTTTCTCATGCTGCTCGCCCTGTATCTGATCCTGTACAAGGGTCATTTCACATTTTTTCATCATCCGCGCGCTCTCATTCTGATGATACTGTCCGGCTTTTCCATGGGTGCCAACTGGATGTTCTTGTACGAAGCGTATGATGAAATCGGGGTCACACTCGCAACACTCGCCTGCTACTGCGGACCGATTATCGTCATGCTGCTGTCCCCTCTCCTGTTTCGTGAGCGGCTGACGCTGCCCAAGCTCGCCGGCTTTGCCGTCGTGCTCGTCGGCATTGTTCTCGTCAACGGACAGGTATTCCTGGCCGGAAACTCCGGTTGGGGACTGTTCTGCGGCCTGATGACGATGATCACCTATGCCTGCATGGTCATCTTCAATAAATTTGCAACCGAAATCAACGGCATCGAAAATTCACTCATCCTGTTTTTCGTGTCCACTTTGACCGTGGCCGTTTTTCTCATCTCCCAGCAGGGACTGACACTTTCCATTTCCGCTTCAGACTGGCCTCCGATTCTCTATCTCGGTCTGCTCAGCACCGGCGTCGGCAATCATCTGTTTTTCACTTGTATGAAACGTCTGCCGGCACAGACTGTCTCGGTCTGCGGTTATCTGGAGCCGTTGGTCGCTGTCATCCTGTCCGCACTGATTCTGCACGAGTCTCTGAGTCCGGCACAGTTCATCGGTGCGGCGTGCATCCTCGGCGGAGCACTGTTCTGCGAACTCATCCCCAATAAAAAGGCACACGCAGATCAGCTGTAGCCTATGATGCAATGGTCTCATTTGTTCCGGATGTACCGTCAGAAAGGGGTCCCTATGAATCGATACTATGCCGCGTATATTTTCTCTCTGTTTCTCGCCGGCACCAATGGAATCTCTGCCAGCTACATCGCACTGTCCAGCTACGAAATCGTACTGCTGCGCTTTGGCCTGGCCAGCATCATGCTGTTCGTTCTGTTCCTCGTCGTACACCGGGGACGGTTCACATTTCTTCATCATCGGCGCTCTCTGCTGTTCCTGCTTCTCACGGGCATCGTTCTCGGCATCAACGTCCTGTTTTTATTCGAAGCGTATCAGCAGGTCGGCGTCTCCCTCGGCATTCTCGGAAACTACTGCGGTCCCGCTCTGGTCATGCTGTTCTCCCCTCTGCTGTTTCACGAACGCCTCACCGCTTCCAAACTGATCAGCTTTCTGGTCGTTCTGCTGGGTGTCGTTTTGGTCAATGGTCGAGTCTTTCTCGAAGGAAATTCCAGCTGGGGACTGTTCTGCTGTGCCATGGCCGGCGTCACGCTGGGTGCTATGATGGTGTTCAACAAATATGCCAAGGACATCACCGGAATGGAGAGCTCTCTGCTGACCTTTGTCATTGCCACGGCAACCATCGCAGTCTTTGTCTGGTCCCGACAGGGACTGTCTATGACCATCGCCGCATCCGATTGGCCGCCCATCCTGTTTCTTAGCCTGATCAGCACCGGAATCGGAAACAACCTGAATTTTTCCTCCATGAAACATCTTCCGGCACAGACCGTATCCGTTCTCGGTTATCTGGAGCCAATGGTCGCGGTTCTGCTGTCCGCCGTTCTCCTGCATGAGGCCATGACCCCCACACAGATCCTTGGCGCCGTGTGCATCCTCGGCGGCGCGCTGTGCTGTGAACTCCTGCCTGCCAAAGCAAAGTACGCAAAACAATAGCTCACACCCATTCTGCATCTCCCAAAAAAGGTCCTCTGCTCTCTATGAATCCATACTTTTTTGCCTATCTCTTTGCCCTGCTTTTGGCCTCCACCAACGGTATTTCCGCCAGCTACATCGGCCTGTCCAGTTATGAAATCGTATTCCTGCGGTTCTGGCTGGCCACGCCCATGCTGCTGCTGATTTTTCTGATCGCACAGAAAGGCCGGTTCACCTTTTTCCGCTACAAACGCTCCTGCGTCTTTCTGCTGATCTCCGGCCTTTCGCTGGCCGGCAACGTGCTGTTTCTGTTTGAAGCCTATGACACCATCGGCGTCAGTCTCGGCATTCTGGCCAATTATCTGGGTCCGGTCATCGTCATGCTGCTGTCTCCTGTTTTGTTTCACGAACGGCTGACGCTGGGTAAGCTCGGCGGACTCGTCGTCGTGCTGATCGGCGTTGTCCTGGTCAACGGGCAGGTCTTTTTGGAAGGCGCCTCCAGCTGGGGGCTGTTCTGCGGCGGCATGGCCGCAGTCTGTCTCGCCTCCATGAATATCTGCAACAAGTTTGCGCAGGACATCAAGGGACTGGAAAACTCGCTGCTGATGTTTGCCATCGCTACCATCGCGATCACGGTCTTTGTCGGCTCCCGACAGAGTCTGGTCATCATCCCGGCGTCCTCGGATTGGCTCCCGCTGCTGTTTCTCGGTTTGATCAGCACCGGAATCGGCAACAACCTCTACTTTGTCGCCGGAAAACGACTTCCCGCGCAAACCATTGCCATCTGCGGTTATTTTGAGCCGGTGCTCGCCGTGTTTTTGTCCGCCGTCATTCTGCACGAAGTCATGACCCCGTCCCAGCTTCTGGGTGCTGCGTTTATCCTCGGCGGCGCGATGTTCTGTGAGCGAAAACCCAAGGACATCGCCGCGGCGGATTCCCTCTGATCTCCCTGCCTCCTACTCCGCCCCTGCGAAGAGGAGGCATCTTTTTTCGCTCTCTTTCGTGCGATCTGGCGGTACAACCTTGCATCTTCTGCGCGACCGTACTATTATGATAGGCGGGGTTTTACCCCAATCTCCTCAGAAAGGAACACAGTATGACCACCGTACTCTACAAGGCTGCCGCCTTTCTTCTGATGATCGGCATGGGGTACTTTTGTAAGTCCCGCCGCATCCTCCGTCCGGAGGACAGCCAGGTTATTATGAAGATTATCATCAACTTTACCCTGCCTGCCGCGATGATCTCCGGCTTTCGCGACTTCACGCTGGACATCTCGCTGGCCTTTGCCATCGCGCTCGGCTTCGGGTTCAACCTCGTCCTCATCGCCGCAGCGTGGCTCACCTCTCTGCACCGTGACCCTCTGACCCGTGCGCTGTATGTACTCAACGTGCCGACCTACAACATCGGCAACTTTGTTCTTCCGTTTATCCAGGGATTTTTCCCGTCCTCCGCCGTTCTCTGTCTGAGTATGTTCGATGCGGGCAATAATCCCATCGGGGGCGGCATTGTCTACTCCATCGCCAGCTCAGCCGCCGGCGGCTCCCGCCGTCTGTCCCTGCCGGACATCCTGCGCAAGCTGTTTCACTCCCCGCCGTTTCTGGCGTATTTCGTCATGATGCTCCTCTATCTGCCGGGATTTCGGCTCTCTCCCGCCTTCTTCGATCTGTGCGACATGTTTGGACAGGGGAACTGTTTTCTCGCGATGTTCACCCTCGGCCTGATCTTTGAGCTGCATTTGCCGCGGGAGGACTCCAGCGAAGTCATCCGAATCCTTGCCGTGCGCTATACCCTGTGTGCGCTGTGCGCACTGGCGGTCTTTTTCCTGCTGCCGTTTTCCCTGCTCATCCGTCAGACACTGGTGCTCTGCCTTCTCGGTCCCGTTACCACCCTTTCCATCTCGTACGGCATTTCCTGCGGCTGCAAGCAATCCATGATCGCCGCACTCAGTTCGCTGAGCATGCTGCTGAGCTTTGTCCTCTCGATGGGACTGCTGATTTTTTGGGCATGATGCCGCCATGAAATCCAAAGGAGGAATCTGATTGTTGAATAGCCTACTGGAATTGTTCCTTACGTTTGCCAAGGTCGGCGTCATGACGTTCGGCGGCGGCTACGCCATGCTCCCGATGTTACAGCGTGAGGTCGTGGAAACCAAGGGCTGGATCACCGAGCAGGAGCTGGCAGACTACTTTGCCATCGGCCAGTGTACACCGGGCATCATCGCGGTCAACACGGCCACCTTTATCGGGCAAAAAAACAAGGGCATTGCCGGCGGCATCGTCGCCACCCTCGGCATCGTGTTCCCTTCCCTCATCATCATCACCGTCCTCGCCGGACTGATCACCAGCTTTTCCCATCTGCTGATCGTGCAGCAGGCCATGGCCGGCGTCCGCGTCTGCGTCTCCGTGCTGATTCTCAACGCGGTCATCAAGCTGGGCAAACGTTCGATTGTGGACCGGATTGCCGCACTCCTCTTCGCCTCAGTCTTTCTGGTGTCCTACTTCACCAGCATCTCTCCGGCTCTCTGTGTGCTCGCAGCAGCAATCGTCGGGATTATCGTCAAACAATTCGGAGGTGCCGCCACATGATCTATCTTCGTCTGTATCTGGAGTTTTTCCGCACCGGCCTGTTCGCCGTCGGCGGCGGTCTGGCAACCCTTCCGTTTCTGCACGATATGGCCCTTCGCACCGGCTGGTTCTCGGAGGCACAGCTGTCCGACATGATCGCCGTCTCCGAATCCACCCCCGGTCCGATGGGTGTCAACATGGCGACCTACGTCGGCTTTACGACCGCCGGTCTCCCCGGCTCCGTCTGCGCCACCCTCGGCCTGATTACCCCATCCATTCTCATCATTTTAATCATTGCTATTTCTCTCGATGCGTTTCGTGACAACACCCATGTCAACGCCGCATTTTACGCCCTCCGCCCGGCCTCTACCGGCCTGATTGCCGCATCCGGCCTCTCCGTCCTGCTCATGGCACTGTGGGACGGCACGGGCCGCACACTGCTCACCTGCATCAAGTGGAAGGGTGTGATCCTGTTCCTTGTTCTCCTCGTGCTCACGCGCTGGTGTCCCAGGATCAAGGACCTGCATCCCATCTTGTTTATTCTCGCTTCCGCCGTCATCGGAATGCTATTTCAATTTTCCTAGCCAATCTTCACCCATGATACAGGAGGATGTTTCATGAAAGTCTCTCACCCACTCAGCCACTACGCCCTGATCTTTGTGCTGATCACCCTGGCCGCGGCATCTCAGACCCTCAGCCTCAAAGCCAACATCGGCGTCTGCGCCTGCTGGGATGCGCTGTCTCTCAACATCTATGAGATCACTGGTCTCAAAGTTGGCACGTTCAGCATCCTTGCCAATCTCTGCGTCGTGGCCATCCAGTTCGCCATCTTAGGGCGGGACTTTCATCCGGTTCGCCTGCTGCAAATTCCGGTCGCCATGCTGTACGGCACGGTGATGAATCTCATTTACTACCATGTCCTGACCTTTGAGCTGACCAGCTACGGTATGCGCCTACTGTTCTGCGTGCTGTCTTATGTCGGGCTGGGTATCTTCCTCGGCGGCGTGACGCTACTCGATCTCATCCCGATGCCGACCGAGGGAACCTGCTACGCGATCCACCGGAAATTCCGCATCTCGTTCTCCAAGGTGCGCATCTCACTGGATGCCGCACTCATCGTGTCCTCCATCGCACTCTCCCTCCTGTTCGGCCTCTCCTTCAAAATCCGTGAGGGCACCCTGATCGGTATGCTCCTGCTCGGACCTCTCGAACAGTTCTTCATGCGGTTGGAGGGATCTCTGTTCCCCAGCCTGCGGAGACAGAACCTGACACAAAAAGAAAACGGGTATGGAACTTGATTCCATACCCGTTTCTCTTACTCAATCTGCAAATACCATATTGGAGAACGGCTGTTTTGTCCAACTGAACTCTCCCACGCGCAGCCAGCCGGTTCGGCTGCCGCCTGCTGTGCGGAACTTCACATAAATATTGCTGTTCGAAACGATATATGCTTGCAGCGGATACATCTTGGTACCCTTCTTCACGGTAAAACTGCCGCTGGATTTGTTGTGGTCTTTGTAAAAACGCAGTGTCTTGCTGGTTTTGAGCGCACCATTGGTTTTGATCCTGCCATCACTGGTCAACGCATAGTGCTCGTAAATCGAAAACTTCTTTTTGGATGTCCGCGTGACCTTGCCATTTTTGAGCCGGTATTTCACGGCATCCCAATGATTGCCTATCACGAAATCCGCGTCAACGGCGCGATCCTGTGCAATCGTAAAACTGCCCTTTCCGTCGGTCGCGACCAGCTTTCCACAGTGCTGCGAAAACGCCCGATCCGATGAATCCCATTTCAGCTTCCACACGCGATCCAGGTCACCGCCCTCATATTCATACAGTGCAGAAAACCGAATATCATCCGAGTCGGCATAGCAATACACCCAGAGATCTTTCCCCTTTTCCTTCCGGTTGATGTCACACACCTGAATACACGGAGAATAATATGCGTCCTCCAGCGGGATTCGCCGCGCCGTCTTGCCATTGATCGTAATCACAATGGTATGATCCTCATTCATTTTGTAGGACAGGCTCTCTTTGTTGCCATTCCCATCCAGATCATACTGGTAAGTCCGCCCTTCCTTTAGTGTGTCAATCGGATTGGCTGCCTGCGACGGCACTCCGCCAAAGCCCACCGCGAGCAACAGACCTGTGATCAGCACACCGCATCGTATCGTTCGCCTCATTCGTTGTCCTCCTCCCAGTCTGTACCTGTGCCCGAACTCTAGTCCGTTCTATGATTGATATCGGACATAGTATACCGAATTATTCCATCGTTGTCAATCACGATATTACTTTTTTGTGTATTACAAGAAGTGCTGGCAGCTTATCCCATAAACTGCAAACAGCAGGAGAAACCGGACGGTCTCTCCTGCTGTGTTTGTAACAACTATGTGAGATTACTTTCTCTCCATAACCTTCTTGACGTTGGCAATGATCTCGTCTGCCGTCAGCTTATATGCCTCCTGCAGGAATGCCTGTGCGCCTACCTGACCAAACTGGTCGTGAACGCCAACCATCTCAACCGGAGTCGGGCACTTTGCAGACAGTACGCGAGCGACAGCGCTGCCCAAACCGCAGGTGCAGTTGTGGTTCTCTGCCGTGACAATCGCGCCGGTCTCCTTGGCAGCCTTGACGATCAGATCCTCGTCGATCGGCTTCCAGGTGAACATATCAATGACGCGAATCGCAATACCTTCTTCTGCCAGCTTTTCGTATGCCTTGAGTGCCTCGTCTACCATGATGCCGGAAGCAATAACCGTAACTGCGTCCTTGTCGGATTCCTTCAGCGTAACGCCCTTGCCGATTTCAAACTTGGAATCGTCGCCGTATACCTGAGTAACGCCCTTACGGATCATACGCATATAAGAGAGTCTGCCCTCAACCTGGGTCAGCTGCTTGGTCAGCTCATAAACCTGCGTGTAGTCTACCGGATCAATGACGATGGAATCCGGAACCGACAGATACAGTGCGCAGTCCTCAAACGGCATATGGGTGCCGCCGTTGTATGCTGCACACACGCCCGGGTCAGAGCCCAGAACCTTGACACCCAGCTTTGCGTAAGCGGCGGACATAAACGCCTGGTCAAACGCGCGGCGGGAGGAGAAGCAGCCGAAGGAGTGCATCCAAACCTTCTTGCCTGTTGCCGTCAGGCCGGCAGCAACACCCATTGCATTGGCCTCTGCGATACCGGCGTTGATGGTGCGATCCGGAAACGCCTTGGCCAGCTTGCCGGTGTTGATGCAGTTATACAGGTCGGTGTCGACATGAACAACAGTCGGATCTGCTTCCATCAGCTCCAGCATTGCGTTGACGTAACCGTCGCGGCAGTTGCGGGAGTCCTTCTCGTGCTTACCAATTAACGTGAAACTCATTTTGCATGCCCTCCTTTACTTTGCAGCCTTGACAGCAGCCAGCTCTGCTTCTGCTGCA
>CAYLXH010000061.1:9608-12434 GCA_964387535.1 uncultured Butyricicoccus sp.
CGGTAGACTCAGCGAAGGTAGCGCCCTTGCCCTTGATGGTGTTCAGGATGATTGCGGTCGGCTGACCCTTGGTTGCGTAAGCCGTCTGAACTGCATCATAGATCTGCTCTACGTCATTGCCGTCCTCACACTCAACAACATTCCAGCCAAATGCATCAAACTTTGCACCCAGGCCCTTGCCGTGAGACATGATGTCCTCGACAGCACCGTCGAGCTGACGCTTGTTGCTGTCTACAAAGCAAACGAGGTTGTCCAGTTTATAATGAGCGGCAAACTGTGCTGCCTCCCAAACCTGTCCTTCGTCGCACTCGCCGTCACCGACGAATACAAATACATGGTTATCACGTCCGTCAATCTTATTGCCCAGAGCAGCACCGGTTGCCGTGGACATGCCCTGGCCCAGAGAACCCGTGGTCAGGTCAACGCCCGGGGTCTTGGTGCGGTCAGTATGGGACGGGAAGTTTGTGCCCGGCTTGTTCAGCGTGCGGGTCAGCTCCAGGTCATAAAAGCCCTTAAGCGCGAGGGTTGCGTATGCACACGGGCCAGCATGTCCCTTGGACAGAACACACCAGTCGCGATCCTCCCAACGCGGGTTCTTCGGATCAACCTTCATTACATCGCCGTACAGAACAGCCATCGCGTCCGCAATCGACATGGAACCGCCGACATGGCCAAACCCAAGCGAACCAATGGTCTTCAGCGTCTCAACACGGATTTCAGCTGCGAATTCCTTGAGAGCCTGCATCTTTTCTGCTTTCTGCATTGAATACACCTACCTATTCCTATTTCTTGTTGCACATTGCAAAGCCAGTGAAAGCTTCTCATACTTCCACACTTTATTAGATTCTAGCATTTTTATGGTTAAATTTCAATGCTCCTTGATATAATTTTCCACCAATTTTTACCCACTTTCCTGTCCTAAGTATGGTTATTCTGGTTTGTGTTGGTCATTTTTCAAAATTCGTTGTAATTTCATGGTCAAATTTGTCACTATCTTATTCCATTTTTTCAACATTTTTGTTACAATAAGTGCGAAATTATTTATTCTGACACCAAAGGGCAAAATATCCTATTTTTTCCGCCCGATCGACGCACTTCATCTCTGGAAAGGATAACGCAGAATGAAAATCAGCAGACTCAATGCAATTGAAGAATATGTTCTGACCAACCGGACCGTCGGTATCGACGAGCTGTGTGAGGTCTTTCAAGTGTCCAAAAATACCATCCGCCGCGATCTCAGTGAGCTGGAGAGCCGCGGACGCATCACCAAGGTGTACGGCGGTGTCACCGCAGTCAGCCAGGACGACGTCACCCCTCTCCCCATCCGTTCCAGCATCAACCCGGACGGCAAGGAGCGCATCGGCGCCCTGGCCGCCCAACTGGTCTCCGATGGCGACTCGATCTTCATTGATTCCGGTTCCACGGCAGTCTGTCTGCTGCGCCATCTCCCAGAGCGGCGCAACGTCACAGTCATCACGCACTCGCTGACTGCAATGGTCGAGGCTGCGAAATATGACAACCTCCGTCTGATTTCTCTGGGCGGGCAGTATCAGTCGTCCACCAGTTCCTTCGTTGGGATCTCCGCACTCAGCTCCCTGTCCGACATCCGGATCAACAAAGCATTCATGGGCGCAACCGGCGTCACCGTGGAAACGGGCATGAGCAATACCACTTTTTTGGAAGCAGAAATCAAGCGCACCGTTGTGGCGCATTCCTCTCATATCATCCTGCTGGCCGATCACACCAAGTTCGGACACGAGGCGACGCTGTCGTTCTGTCGTCTGCAAAGCCTGTACGCACTGGTCACCGACCAGCCTTTGTCGGATAAATTTTCTGACTTCTGCCGGGCACATTCCATCGAGACGCTGTATCCCGAGCGATAACCCGGCCTGTTGTCCTAACATAATACTATACCACCCACATCGTCTGTACGTTAGCACAGGCGATGTGGGCGTTTGTTATTTTGGCAAACTGTACACGTTTTTCCTGATTTCCTTTTGGAGTTTCTCTGGGATTTTCCAGTGAAATTTTGGGTAAATGATTGAAAACGATTTTAGGGCATGCTATAATGAAGGCACTAATGCAACAAGAGGATTGCTTGCTTTGTTTTGATCGGAATTGCCGTCTGGGAGAGGCGGCATCCACGAGAAAGGTGTGTTTTATTATGTACATGGACAAGGAAGTCCAGCGCGGTTATAATGAATATCTGCGTCTGGAGGAAGGTCCCGGCAAGGACGGCATGATGGATGTCGGCCTGTTGGTCATGGAGGCCGGAGATACCTACACCATTGAAGAGGCCGACAAGGAAGTCGCCTGCCTGCTGTTCGACGGCGATGTCAACATGGCATGGGATGACGAGAGCGTAGACATGGTTCGTCCCAATCCGTTTGACTACAACCCCTGGTGCCTTCTGGTTCACAAGCAGACCAAGATCGTCATAACGGCACACGGTCCGTCCAACGTCTACATTCAGAAGACGCTGAACGACAAGGTTGCTCCGGAGTTTCCGAACAAGCTGTTCCGTCCGGAAGACACGGATACCTGGGCACGCAGCGCTAACGGCGAGCTGCAGGGCTGCTGCAAGCGCGACGTGCGCACCTGCTTCGACCTGGACATTGCGCCGTATTCCAATCAGGTCCTGGGCGAGGTAGTCAATCTGCCGGGCAAGTGGACCTCGTACCCGCCGCACCATCATCCGCAGCCGGAAGTATACTTCTACCGCTTTGACAAGCCGATGGGCTTTGGCGCAGGCTGGGGCAATGGCGAGCTGTATGAGACCCACCACAACGGCGCTGCACTGATCACCGACAAGATGCATTCTCAGGT
>CAYLXH010000062.1:0-1155 GCA_964387535.1 uncultured Butyricicoccus sp.
GCGCCTTTATCGCATGGGGCTTTATTACAGCCCTGTTTATTGACGCTGGCTGGTTCCCAAATGCAAAACTCGCATCCATCCAGCCATTCATGCTGCACTTCCTGATCCCGGTGCTGATCGCAGCGCAGGGCGGTAAAATGGTCGGCGGCGACCGCGGTCGTGTTATGGGTGCCATTGCAGTCATGGGCTGTATCGCAGGTGTCGCAACGACAGGCGCCGACGGCGGCATCGTAGTCGGTCAACCGATGCTGATGGGCGCAATGCTGATGGGTCCTCTTGCAGGCTGGGTCATCAAGAAGTTTGACCAGGCCATGGATGGCCACATGCCGGCCGGTTTCGAGATGTTAATCAACAACTTCTCTGTTGGCATCATCGGTATGATCTTAGCTATTTTTGGTTACTATGCAATTGGTCCGTTCATGGCAGCAATCCTGGCAATTCTGTCCGCTGGCGTCAACTTCCTGGTCAGCCACAGTCTGCTTCCACTCGTTTCTGTATTCATTGAGCCGGCTAAGGTCCTGTTCCTGAACAACGCGATCAACCACGGCGTCTTTACCCCTCTGGGCGCCGTTGATGTCGAGAGCACTGGCAGATCCATCATGTATATGCTGGAGACTAACCCAGGCCCGGGTCTCGGTGTCCTTTTGGCATACTGGATGTTCTCCAAGGACAAGATGACCAAGAGCTCTGCACCAGGTGCTATCATTATCCACTTCTTCGGTGGCATCCACGAGATCTATTTCCCATACATCCTCATGAATCCTCTGGTCATCGTTGGACCGATCGTCGGTAACTTCTGTGCAATCCTCTTCTTCACGATCACAAACGCTGGTCTGATTGGTCCTCCGGCACCGGGTTCCTTTATCGCATTCATGATGATGACACCGAAGGATTCGATCCTCATCTCGATCGCAGGCGTTGCTATTGCAACCATTGTTTCCTTCCTGATCTGTTCCCCGATCATCAAAATGTCCGGTGCGAAAAATCTGGAAGAATCCCAAGCTGAGGTCGCTGCAAGAAAGGCAGCATCCAAGGGTGTAACTGCACCGACCGGAGCCGCTGCAAAAAATTCCTCTGAGGTCAAAAAGGTCGTCTTCTCCTGTGATGCAGGCATGGGCTCCTCTGCAATGGGTGCAACCCGTTTCCGCAACCGTA
>CAYLXH010000062.1:1165-12363 GCA_964387535.1 uncultured Butyricicoccus sp.
AGGCAGAACGCCCGGACATTACGGTAATCAATACCTCCGTGGACAACGTACCCGGAGATGCAGACATTGTAGTTTGTCAGACCATCCTGGCAGAACGCGCTGCAAAATCTGCTCCGCAGGCTGAGCTGGTAACCATCGGAAACTTCCTGGCTGATCCAAAGCTCGACGAACTGTATCACAAGCTGGCTTCTGCTGATTCTTCCGGCAGTGTTGCTGTCGCAACAGCCGTGGAAGAAACCACGGACGGCAACAAAACCGTCATGCTGGCAGAAGGCGTAAAGCTGGGTCAGGCCAGTGTCTCTAAGGAAGATGCGATCCGTGCAGCAGGTGCGCTGCTCAAAGAAATCGGCTGTGTAGGTGACGCTTATATTGATGCAATGCTTGAGCGCGAGAAACTGGTCACCACATATATGGGTCTCGGTGTTGCCATCCCTCATGGTACCACACAGGCGAAGGGAGAAGTAAAGAGATCCGGCATTGTTATGCTGCAGTATCCGGACGGCGTTGACTTCGGTGATGAGAAGGCACAGCTTGTCTTTGGTATTGCGGGTGTCGGCGATGAGCATCTGGATCTTCTCTCTAATATCTCCAATGCTCTCGAAGATGAGGATCTTCTGGAACAGCTCAAAACGACAAATGATGTGAATCTGGTTCTTAAGACATTCGGCTAATCAAAGGAGCGAATCTATTATGAAAAAAGCAATTCAGTTCGGCGCTGGCAACATCGGTCGAGGTTTCATCGGTGCTCTTCTGCATCACGCAGGCTATCATGTTGTGTACGCCGATGTCAACCAAGCAGTCATTGATAAAATCAATGAAGATGGTCAATATACGGTTCATGTCATGGATGTTGAATGCGTCGATCAGTTGATTGACAACATCAGCGGTATCAACTCCACAACCCCAGAGATGGTTCAGGCCATCTCTGAGGCAGAACTGATTACCACCGCTGTCGGTCTTGTCATCCTTCCGCGCATTGCTCCGACGATTGCACAGGGCATCACCATGCGCCGCGAGCAGCGCTGCACACAGCCGCTGAATATCATTGCCTGTGAGAATGCCATCCGAGCCAGCTCGCAGCTCAAAGATGCTGTATACGCTGTTCTGAGCGAGGAAGACAAGGCATATGCTGAGGAATATATCGGATTCCCGGATTGCTCGGTAGATCGCATTGTTCCCCCGGTGAAAAGCGAAAACTTCATTGATGTTGTCGTGGAAAATTACTACGAGTGGAATGTGGAAAAGGCTTCGTTCAAGGGAGAGATTCCGCAGATTACCGGTATGAATCTGGCAGAAAACCTCATGGCTTACATTGAACGTAAGCTGTTTACACTGAATACCGGTCACGCAATTACTGCATACCTCGGTGTACTCAACGGTTTTGGCACCATTGATGAAGCGATTGCCGATCCACAAATTTATGACATTGTTCACGCAGCGATGACGGAAAGCGGAGACGGACTGATCCGCAAGCATGGTTTTGATGCCGAAGCTCATTACCACTACATCGACAAGATCATCGGCCGATTCAAGAATCCCTATCTGAAGGACGATGTCACCCGCGTTGGACGGGAACCGCTCCGCAAGCTGAGTCCAACCGATCGCTTGACCAAGCCGATGATGACGGCTTATGGTTATGGACTTCCGGTTGACCACCTGCTTCTGGGCATGGGCGCTGCGTTCCATTATTCGAATGAAAATGACGCACAAAGTGTAGAGTTACAGGAGAAAATTGCCGAAAACGGTCTGGTTGCTGCAATCAAAGACATTACTGGAATTGAGGACGCAGATCTGATTGACAAGATCATAGCTGCATATCATACCCTAGAAAAGTAATCCCCTCCAAAGACAATGGGCACTGCAGGTTTTCCTGCGGTGCCTGTTTTTCATCAACGAAGTGCTTTCCATACAAAAAACGAGTACTTTGATCACAAAGTACTCGTTTTATTATTTTAAAATTGTTCGATGGTTTTCTCTATGAAAACTGAATCGACTTCGAATCCTTAAACCATCCAGTTTTTCCGTTTACAGAAATTCTATAATAGTAGTCATCTTCATAGTACATTTTCTCTAACGTAACTTTCTGTCCTGCACGGACTTTCGGTCCATTTCCTTTACTAATCGTGCTTTGTGTCTTTCCCGTTTTAAAAGATTTTTTTGCTTTATAGCTCTTTCTGCCAGTAATCGATGCATATTTTGCTGAGCATACTAGCTTTCCACGGGAAATTGACCACTTCCGGTAGCACTGAAACGGTAGCTCCGAGAAATTTTGAAAGGAATCCAACCACCAGCTTCCTTTTGGTTCACTGACAATTTTCAGACTGTCTCCACTGACTTTGGGCGTGCTGTAAAAGCAGCCATCGTTTGTAAGACGTTCTGATTTATATTTGGAACCACTGTGCTGATATGCAAACAGATCTCGTCCGCCGTCTCCATAGATATATTCGTTAATCAGTACCGTCTTTTTTCCACTCGTAAACGCATACACCACGGCCCCTTTGCAGCCAAGAGCCGTCATTTTCTTCTTTCCATTGACATAGATCTTTCTTTCCGTCGTTCCATCGGTACTATAACTTTTCGTCTGACGAATCTTAATGGTCTCTTTTTTTCCATCATTGTCGATGTCATAGGAATAATTCTTCCCATTTTTCAATGTTTTCAACGAGGCAGCCTCTGCAGTTTTCGGCAGCGTCATTACGATTGTTCCTATGAATAGCAGGCTCAGCATCACTCGTTTGAAGTTCCGTTTATTCATTTCTACTCACTCCCATTCATCAGTTGACAAACTCTTCAAAGTCATAAGTAAATTCCGTATTTATTTTAGCATATATCGACTAAAAAAGAAAGGAATATCTCTCCAGATAGCCCCGTCAAGAGTAAACAGTATTGCATCCGTATGTCTATCCGGATAACTTCCCGATCACTCACAAAATGCCAATCCCACTAGTATCCATGTAAAGCAACCGCCCGAACATCCAGAACCGCCGCTACTTCCACCGTCACCCCTGGTGCTAATAAACGCATGATAGTTATCCATATCGAACATGCCATTCCCTCTCCGCTATAGAATGTTTGCGCCAATGCCTACAAAACTCAGTGTCATTGTGGTCAATGATGCAATGGTAACCAGCACCTTGCCGCCGCATTTTCCAGACCAAATGCCAAATCTGGAGGCAATGCCATAACAACACCGGTGATAAAATGCAGCGATGTCAGAGAATCCTCAATGCTCTTTTCACACCTTCAGCGAGGAACGAAAAGAAAGAGCCCAGTACCCGTACCCGTCCCACGCCAGACCATAAATTACTCAGCATATCAGAGTGTGAAGCTACCGGTTTCCTTGCCGTCGATGGCGAAATCGAACAGGGTACCCTTGTTCACCGCCGCAAAGTAGCCAGTACGAGCATATTCGTCTGCATAGTGTTTACCGATCAGTTCAAGCGTTTCCTTCAGCTGCAGCATGGCTGCAAATTCGTGCTTGCAGTTATAGCTGCAGAAGCAGGTGCAAATAAGACTACTGATTTCACCGTCCCGGTATTCGAACTCCACCTCATATGCTTCGCTGCCTTCAACGATTGCATAGCCCTTGGTGCCATCAATGCAGAGGTATCTGACCTTGTTTTCGATGTAGTATTCATGGCCGCGTTCTACGATGGCTGCGCTCACCTGCATACCACTGAGGTCATCCATCCAGAATGTGGTATCATCGCTTCCGCTGACAAACTCATCGTCCTCCTTTGCCGGTGCCTTAAACCAAGTCACCACCTTGCTGATCGGCAGCATTGATCTGTCGAATGTAACGAAGTGACTACCTGCCATGAAGAATTGGCCGTTGACCGTAGTGTCCACCACAGCGATAACGCGCTTGTAATCGGATACCTTGATCTTGAAGTTGTAGTTGACCTCAGTGATGCGGCCGCGCATGCCTTCCAACTTGCCGTCCACATAGACCATGTCACCACGATGCAGATCGAACTGATCGTTATAGTAAGCCAATGTCATATTGCGCCCTGCAAAGTGCACCTGTACTACAGACTTGCGCGGTGCTGAAGCCTGCTGCGGTACAGTGTATGTAGCTTCTTCAGGCTTCTTTTCGGAATGTTCCGCTGCAAATCCAATCTTGAATGCCATATCTGTATCCTCCAAATGTGCTTCTAATTATTTGACTCATTTCTACAGCATCATGTGTCCCATATATTAGACTCTGTGAATACATTATAGCACAAAACACCAGTTTTCAACCTCAAATTGATCGTCTGCATTCAATTATCACATGTTTTTTCACACCAAATGCAATCATAACCACTAGTAAACTAGTGCTCTGCTCAGATCCTAGAAGGGTCTATAACGTGCTGACCCCTGTAAGGGGTACTGAAAGTTTGACATCGCATCACTATCACAGGCAGCCACTTACAGTGGCTGTCCATTTTTGCCTATTTCCACTTGCTACCCGTAAACGGTTCCATGTATTCTTTGATGGATACTTGATCCTTTGCAAAATCTTCTTCCAGCTGATTCTTAATGTATTCTCGAATCACACATTCATTTTTTCCAACCGTATCGACATAATATTATCTGCACCAAAAGTTTCTATTTCTATACTTATACTTCAAATTTGCATGTCTATCCAATGTCATCAGTGCGCTTTTACTCTTCAGATAACCTACAAACTGTGCTACACTTAAGTACGGTGGAATACTTACAAGCATGTGAATATGGTCTGCACATGCTTTTCCTTCTATAATCTCCACATGTTTTTCCTCACACAGTTTTTTCAAAATTTCTGCGATATCCTTTTTCACTTTTCCATATAATACTCCTTTTCTTCGATATTTCGGCGCAAATACAATATTGGTATTCACACCGATAACTCGAATGTACCGTGTGCTTTATCTCATTTTCCATTGTGTAAAACCTCCTCGTTATTTTAGTGATGCAGCTGCCAGACCATCTCTATTATAATTCGGAGGTTTTCTTATACTAAAGTTTTTTATTCCCCCTGGTAGAACCAGGGATTTTTTCTAGCTAAAGTGCAAAAAAAGAACGAGCACTTGGTATCAAGTACTCGTTCTATCATGGCGGAGAGTCAGGGATTTGAACCCTGGAACCGCTCATCACGGTTACACGATTTCCAGTCGTGCGCCTTCGACCACTCAGCCAACTCTCCATATTCTGCAGCAAATACCATCTTGCTCAGCAACGAGATTTATTATATCGCATGAAATTTATTTCGTCAAGCTTTTTTACAAAAAAACCGAGCCAACCTTGTAAATCCTTTTAGTATCAAAGCGAACGGACTGTGTCACTTCTTCCACTGACGTGTCATTTCTGCTCGTTCTTTGCATAGCGCATTGTATAGCTGCAGCGATGTCCAAGTACAGTTTGTCGGCGTCACAACCGCTTTCAAATCAATGCGGATTTGGTTTGTTCTCATTGCATACAGAACCTTGTCGACGTCATCACCGGTCAATCCATCCATAACTATCATCGGCTCAGCAAATTCCGGCCAAGCAAAGACCTTTGTGCCAGGGAGAGCAGAACAACGCAAAACTGTCTCCAGCGATTCCGCATATTGCTCCGGTCCGACGGAAATCACAGTAATATTCAGCTTGCGCATCACCGCAGCAAGACGGCTCTCTATGCTCTTTTCCAGTGCATAGACCAAAATTATTTTGTTCGGTGTCACTGTCGTTTCTTCCTCCGTTTAATTCTCATCATAGTGATCCAAAAAGTGATGTCGTTCTCCCTTTGACTTATACGAAATCACAGTATCCAGATTGACATTTTCCACACTCTTGAAGATGTTGCCCTCAACAAACGGGTTTTTCTTTTTCAGCTCCTGAATCAACCCTTTGATCTCCAACCGCTTGGATTTTGTCTCCTCATTCGCACAAGTCGCGCAGTTTTCCGTAAACTTGCACGCGCACTGGATAAAATGCAAATGATTGTAATCCCGCCACGCTTTGATGTCATCCTCACGAATCAAATACAACGGCCGAATCAATTCCATTCCCTCAAAATTTGTGCTGTGCAGTTTTGGCATCATGGTTTGTACCTGTGCACCATACAGCATCCCCATCAAAACGGTCTCAATCACGTCATCATAATGATGACCGAGCGCAATTTTATTGCAGCCAAGTTCTCTGGCATAGGTGTACAGATGTCCTCGCCGCATACGGGCACACAGATAACACGGCGACTTTTCAATGTGAAACACGGATTCGAAAATATCAGATTCAAAAACATGAATCGGCACCTTCAATTTGCGCGCATTTTCCTCAATCACTCGACGGTTTTCCACACTATATCCCGGATCCATCACGAGATACTTTACCTCAAACGGTACTTCGCTGTATTTTTTCAGTTCTTGAAACAGTTTCGCCATCAGCATGGAGTCCTTGCCTCCAGAAATGCACACCGCGACACAATCTCCTTCTTTCACCAGCTCGTACTGACGAATCGCTTTGGTAAATTTCGACCAGATATTCTTTCGAAATTTCTTCTGCAGGCTTCGCTCTACCTGTCTGCTGTAATCCTCTGTTTCCTTTTGAGCCATTTCTTGCATGAGCCATGCAAGGTAACCTCCCGAAAGACTGCTCGCATCATACCCGGCTGCACACAGCTGTTCTGCAATTGATCGGCTCAATTCTCCTCGGGTACAAAACACAATCAGCTTTTTCTTCCTGTCCAATTCCGGATGGCCAACGATATCCTCTGCTGGAATCGCTTGAGCTCCCGGAATGCTGCCGTGTGATACCTCAATCGCTCCCCGGATATCAATCATCTGATAACTGTCCTTTGGCAACGTTTGAAGTTCCTGTACCGTGATTTCCATCTTTTCTACCTCGCTCTAATCATACTGAACCGTACTGTTCACCATGAATTACTCTTCATTCTATATTCGGTATTACTATACCGTCATTGCTGCGCCGCGTCAAGAATCTGTCCGGGCTTTTTCTTCTCCCTGTTTCCTATTCTGTGTATATTGCACAAGTATCATCTCATTCTTTCTACTGGCGTCTTTGTTTTAACTGGGTTATAATAATTAGATAAAGGTAACTATGATGAAAGAAAGAGGTTTATACCAATGCAACATGTCGGTTATTATAATGGCAAAATCGGACCGCTGGAAGAGATGAGCATTCCAATGCTGGATCGTGCGGTATACTTTGGCGACGGTGTGTATGATTCTACCACCTTTGCAAACAACCATATTTTTGCGATCAACGACCATCTGGATCGTTTTTACAACAGCTGTAAGCTCCTAAACATTTCTTTTTCCATGCCGAGACACATTTTGGCGGGTGAGCTTCAAAAATGTGTTGATGCCAACAGCTCCGACCACGGTTTTCTGTACTGGCAGTGTTCCCGTGGTACCGGTCTGCGCAAGCACAACTATCCGCTAGACATCCGGCCGAATCTGATGATTTTCACCGTGCCTGACGAATTGTATCCGATGGACAAGCCAATGAAACTCATCTCTGCTGAGGACACTCGTTTTCTCCACTGCAACATCAAAACACTCAATCTGATTCCTAACGTTATGGCGTACCAGACCTGTGTCCAGTCCGGCTGTGACGAAGTGGTGCTCCACCGCGGCGACCGTGTCACCGAATGCGCTCACAGCAATGTGCTGATGCTCAAAGACGGCGTATTATGCGCTCCGCCACGAGACAATCTCATTCTTCCCGGTGTCACACTGAAGCATCTTCTAATGCTCGCGCAGCACAATGGAATCCCCACTCGAGAAGAGCCATTTACTCTGGACGAGCTACGCAATGCCGATGAAATCATTATCAGCAGCTGCGGCGCTCTCTGTATCCCCGCCTGTGAGCTGGACGGACAGCCGGTTGGCGGCAAAGACCCTCACTCATTGAAAATTCTTCAGGACGCATATACGGCCTACTTTGAAGAGGGTACGCGCTAAACAATGTGTATGGTTGTTTGTCTTATTGCAAACGGCAACCAACAAAACTATATTGCATGAAATAATTCTATGAGAAAGACGGACAGCAGAGTGTAACCGCTGTCCGTCTTTCGTTATATGAATGTAAATGAGTAACAGCGTATCAGTACAGATTCGTATAACCCATCAGAGATTGATCGACTGCCTTTGCCGCCTCACGACCCTCATGGATCGCCCATACGACAAGGGACTGCCCACGATGCATATCGCCTGCCGTAAAAACATTCGGCACCGAAGTCTGATACTGGTCCGGTTCTGTCGCTACATTCGTGCGCGGTGTCATGGCCAGCTTAAAGTCCTTTGTGACATATTCCTGCGCTCCAAGAAAACCAGCCGCAATCAGAACAACGTCGACCTCCACGGTCTGCTCGCTGCCTTCCACCGGAACCATGGCCATACGTCCTGTTTTTTCATCCTTCTGGCTCTGGAGCTTTACCAGAACCGCCTTACACAGTTTTCCCTTTTCGTCCGCGATAAACTCTTTGACCGTCGTCTGATAGATACGCGGGTCATGGCCAAATACCGCGATTGCCTCCTGCTGTCCATAATCCGTCTTACAGACACGCGGCCATGCCGGCCAGGGATTATTCGCAGCGCGTTCATCCGGAGCCTTCGGCATCATTTCAAGCTGCAGTACCGACGCAGCGCCCAAACGGATGGATGTGCCAACACAGTCATTTCCCGTATCGCCGCCGCCGATTACCATGACCTTTTTTCCCTTGCAGGACACATAGTTGTGATCCGCAAATTTCGAGTCCAGCAGACTCTTGGTGACACCCTTCAGGAAATCCACAGCAAAGTAAATTCCCTGCGCTTCACGGCCCGGTACTTTGATATCCCGCGGATTCGACGCTCCACAGCACAGAACCACACGGTCAAACTGCTTGAGCAGTTTGTTGGCCTTGATGTCCACACCGACATTGACGTTCGTCTTAAAGACGATGCCCTCTTCCTCCATGAGTTTGACGCGACGGTCGATGACCTTTTTGTCCATCTTCATATTCGGAATGCCATAGCGAAGCAGTCCGCCAATCCGGTCACTGCGCTCAAATACAGTAACTTCATGTCCTCGACGGTTCAGCTGCATCGCCGTCGCCAGACCAGACGGTCCGCTGCCGACAACCGCAACCTTTTTCCCCGTACGGACCTTGGGAATCTGCGGCTGAACAAGGCCTTTTTCAAATGCGTTTTCAATAATCGCCCGCTCATTCTCCTTTGTTGCGACCGGATCACCATTTAAATTGCATGTACATGCCGCCTCGCACAGTGCCGGGCAAACACGCGATGTAAACTCCGGAAAACAATGCGTTTTCATCAAACGGCTGTACGCCTGCTCCCAGTTGCCCAGATATACAAAATCATTCCACTCCGGACACAAGTTGTTCAACGGGCACCCCGAAGCCATTCCATCAATCATTTTTCCGTATTGACAAAACGGGACACCACACGACATACAGCGCGCTCCCTGAAGCTGCTGTTTCTCCAGCGGCAGAGGGATATGGAATTCATCGAAATTCTTAATACGCTCCAGTGGACTGATCTCTTCACTGACCTGTCTCTCGTAATCTAAAAATCCTGTTGGTTTTCCCATCATTATCCCTCCTCACTCTTTCGTATTTGCGTAGAACGCTTCGATCTGTGCCTGTTCACTGCTCAAGCCCTTCTCTTCCATCTGTACGATCGACATCAGCATGCGCTGATAATCATATGGAATGATCTTCTTGAATTTAGGCAAATACTGCTCAAAATTGTCCAGGATCTCACGTCCCTTTGTCGAGTTGGTGTATTTCGTATGCTCTTCAATCATCGTTTTCAGATCCAAAACGTCATACTTATCCGTCACGCGTTGAATTGAAACCATCTGCTTGTTGATCTTGGTATACAGGTCATTATCCATATCCAATACATAGACAACGCCGCCGCTCATACCGGCTGCAAAGTTCTTGCCGACCTTACCGATGATTGCTGCACGTCCGCCCGTCATGTATTCACAGCCATGGTCGCCAACGCCTTCGGCAACCGCCGTTGCACCGGAGTTGCGAACACAGAAACGCTCTCCTGCTACGCCGTTGATATATGCTGTGCCGCTCGTCGCGCCATACAATGCCACATTTCCAATGATGATGTTTTCATCTTCTTTGTATTTGATGCCTTTTGGCGGATAAACAATCAGCTTGCCTCCCGACAGTCCCTTACCAAAATAGTCATTGCTGTCACCGACAAGCTCCAGCGTCAATCCCTTCGGAATGAACGCGCCGAAACTCTGTCCTCCGGCACCATAGCACTTAACGTGATACATATCATCGTCCAGTACATTGTCTCCGTACCGACGGGTGATCTCCGCGCCAAACTGCGTGCCAAACGTACGGTCTGTGTTGGTGACGTGTACCTCAATGCTCTTCGGCTGCTTGCGCTCCAGAGCACCTCTCATTTTCTTCATCAAGACGGTCTCATCCATCGTCTTTTCCAGCTCAAAGTCATATACCTTCTTCGGATCAAACGTGACTTTTTCTCCGGTACCGGCATATGGATTATCCAGGATACGGCTCAGATCAACATTTGCTGCATGCTGCTTGACACACGTCTCCTTTTTGCGAAGCAATTCGGTGTGTCCAACCATATCATCCAACGTGCGGAAGCCAAGCTTTGCCATGTATTCGCGAAGCTCCTGCGCAATGAAACGCATAAAGTTCTCAACATATTCCGGCTTTCCACGGAAACGTTTTCTGAGCTCCGGATTCTGTGTTGCCACACCGACCGGACACGAGTCCAGATTGCAGACACGCATCATGACGCAGCCCATCGTGACCAGCGGAGCCGTCGCAAAGCCAAATTCCTCTGCACCCAGCAGGGCTGCAATCGCGACATCACGTCCACTCATCAGCTTGCCATCCGTCTCAATCCGAACTTTATTGCGCAGACCGTTCATCATCAGAGTCTGATGGGTTTCCGCCAGACCCAACTCCCACGGCAGGCCCGCATTATGAATCGAGCTGCGCGGCGCCGCGCCGGTGCCGCCGTCATAGCCGGAAATCAGAATGACCTGTGCGCCGGCCTTGGCAACGCCGGCAGCAACCGTACCGACTCCAGCCTCGGAAACCAGCTTCACCGAGATTCTGGCATTTTTGTTGGCATTCTTCAAGTCATAAATCAGCTGCGCCAGATCTTCAATGGAGTAAATATCATGGTGCGGCGGTGGGGAAATCAGGCTGACACCCGGGGTGGAATGTCT
>CAYLXH010000063.1:0-12199 GCA_964387535.1 uncultured Butyricicoccus sp.
AATTATAAAAAACGAGGTGTATATATAATGAACAAAAATAGAATTCAGAAAGTAGAGCAACCGATCATACATCTCCCCTGGGTAAATTCCATGGGAGTAATTGGTGATCCGGGATGTGAGGGACTGGGTACATATAATATGAAAGTGTATGCAGGAACACTGGAAAAAAGCGCTGAGGATGACATTACTCTGATTGCAGGTGATCTGGTTCCGGCAGGAAATGAATACTATTATGAAGAGATCAGCGAATTGACGGAGATAATTGCATATAACGATATTTATGTGCTGCGTGGAAATCATGATACGGGATGTTATATGGACTATTTTGGGAGAAAAAACTATGCCCTGCTTGCAAAAGAATTTTCTGTAGTCGTTCTGGACAATGCCATGCGGACATTTGAGACGGAAGGACTGGAACTTCTGAAACAGGTATTGGAAATGGAAAATGTTCATCGTGTCATCATTGCATTTCATATTCCGGTCCCAAATCATTATATTCGAAATTCTGTATCCGAAGAAGAGTTTGAGCGGCTGAAAGAGGCATATACACCATGGAAGGATAAGGTAAAATATTTATTATGTGGCCATGTGCATTCCAGATTTGAAGACATCGTGGATGATATCCCTTTGATCTGTACAGGTGGCGGAGGTGCTCTCATAGAAGATGTATCAGAGGAGATCAGGGCTTGCGACGTAGAGCATCATATGGTTCACTTTTTCATGGAAGAAAAAGTGCTGAAATATCGTTTTGATGATCTCTCTGAAAATGCTTATGACAAAGAACGAAAAGTTCCTATGCTGAAAGAAAGTCTGGAAAAGACCGTAATATCCGAGCTGATGGCACATCTGAAATATCTGATGTTGGCAGATCGGGCAAAAAGACGTGGAATAGAACGGATTTCCAACCTTTTCAAGGCGTTGGCAGTCTCAGAATATCATCACGCCAGGAATTTTTATTCGATTATTCAAAACAGGACTCCATTCAGGGAATCGGCAGAGTCATTTATTCCCGTCGAAGAGTTTGAATATCAGTATTTTTATAAGATGATGGAAGAATATTCCGTCAAAGAACATGCACCGCTGACAAAGCAGGCGTTTTCAGGAGCTGCTGCAGCGGAAAAGGTCCATGCCGAACTGCTGAAGGAAGCGTCAGCAATAGAAAAGTTTGACAAAGAAACTGTTTTCGTGTGTCCGATTTGCGGCTATGTGATGTCCGGAGACCAGATTCCGGATCGCTGCCCGGTATGCGGAGGTCCGAAACGACAGTTTGAAGTATTTCAGAGCGGTGAATCCGTTTTATGATAAAAGCAAGGCCGAGAGCCTCAGAGGGACTCTCGGCCTTACTTTTTATATATAACACTCCATTCAAGGCATTTCCAAAGCAAAATGTCAGAAATCTGCCGTGCAGTCATGCCTTTTGCGTATAAGAAGCGGGAGAATCCCAAATTCTGTGTAAACGCTGTATAGTCCAGTGGTGAGGAGCCTTGCTGTATGCCGCTATTCTTTTATGCTTCAATATCCACGCTTAGGCCTGACTTCAATTCGACCGTATACTTGTCGGGCCAGACGGTAATTTTTCGTACCCAACGTTTCACCAGCGCTTCGTCAAATTCCGTCAGGTCGGCAGACTGGCTGCGAATGAAATCTTGAAGCGCTGTGATACGCTTGATTTGTTCGTCTCTTGCTACCGTGTCAACGGTGGTCTGCTGTTTCAGTTCCCGGAGCCGGAAAATCTCATCGGCAATCTCATCGTAGGCTTCTTTGTAGTTGGCTTTTTTAACAAGCTCCTGCTGAAGTTCCATAAGCTTCTCATCAATACCATCAGTGGTGATTGCAGCAGAAGCTCTGATGACTGATGCGATATTTTGCTGGAGTTGTTTCTGATATTTGGATTTATCACCAAGGAGCTCATTCAAAGCGGTGAGTACGATTTCCTGTAGGTCAAGCTCGTTGATGGTTCTGGCGTGGCATTCAAGGCCAGTAGGCTCAAGCTTACTGATGCAGCGCCAGACGATGGATTTACAACCGCGATTGTTCCAATGGATTCTTCTAAACATCTCACCGCAGTCACCGCAAATAATAATCTGTGAGAAGCAGTGGTTGCAGCTATAGCAGACGATAAGCCTCTGAACTAATTAAAAGCCGCCAGTACCGACACCGTAAGGTGCCAGAACTGGCGGCTCTTTTTTACATTTTATCAATCGAAGCAAACACAACGGCTTGCTGATCTTCACTCAATCTTGACTAGCGCTCCAGCAGCTTCTGCTGAGATTCAGTCAAAGAAACAGGCGTATTGCCTTCAGAAAACAATTGAGATAACGAGGCTGTGGAAAACATAATGATAAGGTCTATAACCCTCAGTATTCACTCTACTGACCTTAAGCTGGTCATTCGAACGGAAGGATTGCGGAGTAAGGATGAATCCCTACTCCGCAATTCTCATTCATGAGGGTTAATCTTGCGTAAGGTTAATTCCACCAGCCCTTGAGCCAATCCCAGAAGTTGTCCCAACTTGGCTTACCAGGATTTTCAGGTTCGGAAGATTCTTCCTCGCCGCACTCTGTACAAATGCCATTTTCAAACTTATGACCCAGAGCATCGATTTTCTCAACCTTTGTTTCGCCACAGGTTTCGCAGGTGAATGTCTTTTCACCGTCCTCGGTACAAGTGGCTTCCTTGGTTATCTCGCCCTCGTCCCATTCATGGCCCAGAGCATCAATTTTCTCAACCTTTGTTTCACCACAGGTTTCGCAGGTAAATGTCTTTTCACCACCCTCGGCACAAGTGGCTTCCTTGGTTATCTCGCCCTCGTCCCATTCATGGCCCAGAGCATCGGTGTACGAATCCTTGTAGGTATCGCCACACTTCTCACAGGTATGGGTTGTATAACCCTGCTCTCCACAGGTGGGTTCGGTGACGACGGAAGTGTACACGTGGTCACACTCATCGCCCCACCAATCCCCAAAGATCTTGTCCAGCCAGTCCTTCCAACTAGGCTTTGTTGAGGGATCTTTTGCTCCGCAATTGGTGCAAGTTCCATCCTGATAGTTGTGTCCCAGGGCAGCAATTTCACGAGTTTCAGTTTCACCGCAAACACTGCAGGAGCGGGATTCCTCGCCCTTGTCGGTACAGGTTGCTGCCTTGGTCTCAGTCCACTCACCGAAGCTGTGACCGTCGGCTTCTACGTAGGTGTCCACGTAGGAGTCGCCACAGGTAGAACAAGTATGCGTGGTGTAGCCTTGTTCGGTGCAGGTAGGAGCGGTTACCACAGACTCATAACGATGATTCGCATGCGCAAAGATGGCCCCGATGCTGACCTTAGAGGCGGGCATGGTGAAGCTGTACTCGTAGTCGCCCAGCTTCTCCACGGAGACGTCGTTGCCGTTTTCATCAATGACGGTCAGAGTCTTCAGCGCGTAATCTTCATCAGGCACAACGGTCAGGGTGACGGTATCGCCCATAGCTGCGTCATCGCAATCAACGGTGACACTGCCCTTCTCAGTGCTTTCCACGGTGATGATGTACCGATTGATCTCCCATATTGCAGTAATGGTTACATTTTCTGCAGGCATGGTCTCCGGGATCTCCTTATCCCAGCCCACAAAGGTGTAGCCGGTCTTGGTAGGATTCTCCGGTGCGGTCACATCCGTGCCATAGTCCTGGGTGATAGGCGCGATCGGTGTACCGCCATTGGTCTCAAAGGTGATGGTATACTGATTGATCGCCCATATTGCAGTAATGGTTACATCTTCCGCAGGCATGGTGTCGGGGATCTCCTTATCCCAGCCCACAAGGGTGTAGTCGGTCCTGTCGAGATCAGCGGGTGCGGTGATGGGTGCACCGTACTTCACGGTTTCGACAATATCCTCTTCGCCGTTTTCAGGCTTAAAGGTCAACGTATACGTGTTGCGGGTGTAGGTAATCTCGATCACAGTCGATCCGTCACCCTCGATTTCCTGCTGAATAACGCTTCCCGCGGTAAAGCCGGTCACATTTTTCGGCTGGGCTTCGGTATCGGTACCCGTTACACCGGACATCTCCTCGATTTCGGTCTCGAAAGTGCCGTCCAGCTTTTCAAAGTTGTGTTTTACGGTGTACTTGATGCCATCCAGCGGATTCCACTTGGCGTACAGGGTAATATTCCGATCTGTGATGGTAGTATCTTCCGTGAACACAAAGGGGGTCTCGGACAGGGTTTCATCCTCATACCAGCCGCCAAATCCGTAGCCAGTCTTGGTGGGATTCTCCGGTGCGGTCACAGGCGTGCCATAATCCTGAGTAATGGAATCGATTTCTGTACCGCCATTCGTTTCAAAGGAGATGGTGTACTGATTGATCGCCCACTTGGCAGTAATGGTTACATTTTCTGCAGGCATGGTGTCGGGGATCTCCTTATCCCAGCCCACAAAGGTGTAGCCGGTCTTGGTGGGATTCTCCGGTGCGGTCACATCCGTGTCATAGTCCTGGGTGATAGGAGTGATCGGTGTACCGCCATCGGTATCGAAAGTGATGGTGTACTGATTGATCTTCCACTTTGCAGTAATCGTCATATCTTCCTCAGGCATGATCTCCGGGATTTCCGGCTCCCAGCCCATGAAGGTATAACCGGTCTTGGTGGGATTCTCCGGTGCGGTCACATCCGTGCCATCCGGCTGAATAATAGGATCGATTGTTGTACCGCCGTCGGTATCAAAAGTGATGGTGTAGGTGATGAGTTCATATACCACATACACGCTGACGTCGCCACTCATGTTTTCAATGGTGTAGCTGTTCTGCTCAGCGGTGGTGCCAGGGATACGTTCTGTACCAGCCTCATCACTGTACCAGCCCTTGACCCGATAGCCCTTGGCGGGTGTGGCGGTGAAGGTCACGCTGCTGCCAAAGTCCACATAGTCGCCAGAAGAGAGCTCGGTATTGCTGCCGTTCACCGTTCCCTCAACGCTGATCGTACCGTTAGTGGGATCCGCCCAGGAGACGGTCGGCTTTTTGGCCACGGTGACGGTTACGGCAGTGTTGCCAGTCAGGGTCAGGGTTGCAGACTTTCCGTCTTCGGCGGGTGTAGCATTGCTCCAGTCAACCACATAGTAGCTGTCGTCCAGCTCCAGGTTGAAGTCCACAGGGGTGTTGATAGGATAGCTGCCGCCGCTGGCGAGCGTGGTATTGCCGCTCGTTGCGGTCAGGCTGGCGATGTCGGGGTCTGTGATCTCTTCGTCATCTTCCACGACCTTCCAGTCCAGCGTATAGCTCTGCGCCACGTAAACCACAGCGCGGACATAGAGCGTTTCGGTGTTGCCCTTACAGCAGAAGTAGCTGAGCTGACCGCCATCCGAGTCGGAGATCCAGTGATTGCCGTCCGTGGAGTATTCCCACGCGTTCACTGTGTTAAAGTTGGAATCGGTAAACTCCACGGTATAGATAATGGCTTTGCCCTGCTCCAGCTCATCGCCGGCAGATACCGGCCAGCCATTTGCATCCGTCATGGTGATGGTACCGACATTGACAGGATTTCCGGTGTCGTCCACGAATACAGGCTCTGCCACCGTAAAGGTCTTCTTCTGCGTAAATTCCACAGAGACCGTATAGCTTTTTTCCGAAAGGTCGCTCAGTGTCAGGGTGTTTTCGCGATAGATCTCGCCGTTTTCAGGCCAGGTATAGGTTTTTGGCGTTTTGCCGTTGACGGTTACCGTCCATTCCTTCACCATCTGCCCCTCGTCTGGCACGGCGGTAAAGACAACGCTGGCACCGTAAACAAGGCTTGCGCCGGACTGCACCTCAGTGCCCTGACTGGTCTTTGCCGTCAGGCTTCCATCACCGACTGCGCTGTAATTCACAGTGCTGGTCTTGTTGGTGAATTCCACCTGCACCAAAAGCTCGCCGTTAGCCACATCTCTTTGGGTGTCGAAGGAGCTGATGGTCAGCATCTGGGCGTTGCCGCCGCTAATCGGCGTGACCACATAGTCCGTGGAATCCTCACTGACCACATTGCCGTTAACTTTCCAGTTCTTGACGAGATAGCCGGTGTCCGGGGTCGCCTGGAAACGCAGGGGGGTACCCTGGCTCTGCTGTTCGCCGCTCTTGAAATGAACGTATTGTTTGCCGGTGGCATCAATGCTGCCGTTGCCGTCCACGACCTCGTAGCGTACAGGCGCGGCATCATCAATTTTATAGAAGCTGGCGCTGCAAAGGGTGATGCTGTATGCGTTGTTCAAGAAGGTAATCACGTCGTTCTGTATGGACTCTTCGTAGGAATCATTCCAGGACAGGGTCACATAATAGAGACCGGGAGCTGGATCGGGATCAGTAAAATAGGTGCAGTCTTTGAGCAGAACAGCTCTCAGCTTTTCCTCATCACCATTCGGAAGAGAAGTAATCTGCTTTCCGGACGCGTCCGTGAATTTCAGAGTCACGGCATCCAGACTGCTCGGGATTGTTCCTTCCCAGGCAGGGGTGACCGTCAGCTTGAAGGAATTGACGGTCAGCGTGGCAGTGGCCAGCGCAGTTTTGGTCGTACCCTCCGTCTTCACAAGGCTGAAGGTATATTCGCCCGCTTTGTCCGGAGCATAGGACGTACCCGTGAGGGTGGTCACCGTGCCGCCCTTCATGGCTGCTGTGAGCGACAGACTGGAGTCTGCACCGATTTCAAGCGCTGTCCAATCCGCCGTGCCAGTCTTGCTCTGGGCTACCAGCGAAACGGTGTCGCCGTAGGTAACCGAGTTTGCCACATCCGATCCGCTCACCTGAAGGCGCAGCCGGTATTGCGTTTCGCTGCTCTGGCTGGACGCGTAGTAATACTGGGGCTCAGTCAGGCTGGAGCTGAGGGTGTCGGTGCCGGGGATGGAGACCTGAATGGCATAGAGTCCCTCAGAGCTGGCCGTCCAATTGATGCTGATCTTTCCGTTAGAATCAGATGTTTTGTGGATGATCTCCGAAATGCCGGTGTTTTGGTTGATAATGACAAAATCCGCGCCGATACCGGAGAGAAGCTGGCCGCTGTTCGCCTTTTTCAGCGTAGCGGAAAGGGTGATCGCCGTGCCATCCGTTGTCTTGGTCTCATAACCGACGATAACCGGCCTTTCTTCCATCTTTGTGATTGGTTCCAGTCTGGCGAGGCTATGGATCGCTTCACCCACCGTGACACATTCCTCGAGGGTAACCGGCAGATAGGTCATATGGACGTTCTCGTCGTAGCTCCTGTCGTAAATCAGATAGGTCTCGTTTTTACCGACGGCCACGGCCTGTTCCGCGTCGACATAGGTGAGCTTGCCCAGTTCTACATAGTCTTGCTCTATCAGTTCATTCTGATCGGTAACTATGTATTCCGTTCCGTTATACTCAGCATAGAGGTTTCCTTCCTCATTATGCCAGGCTTTTTTGAATTTTTCCGTCTCTTCGGCATGATTATTCCACATCGCTATGGCATCGAAGACCATCGCATCCGCGCCTTCACCGATCGTCAATGTCAGCGCTTCGCTTTCTCCAGTGGGCACGTCAAAGATAGCGCCGCTGCTGGAGAAGTATTTTTCTTCCACCGTGAGGGCGTCGCCCGAGGCGGAATAGGTTCCGTCGGCGTTTTTCGTCAGCACGTAATACTTGGTGACGCCATCCAGATCGATCTCACCGATGTAGACCGGATCATCGGAGGTGTTGACCACCTGATACACCTGTCCCTCCGTTTCGCCGACCGTAAAGGTCACGGGAATCTCGACCTGCTGCATTTCATACCGAGGCTCTGAGGTAACGTACGTTGCGTTTCCAGTGTAGGGATCATAGGGGTTCAGCGTGCCGCTTCCGCCGCTCACTCTCGTTATGCTCAGTGTCGCCGCAGTGTCCGTGGTGCTCACGGAGAGCGTGGCGGTATTACTGTAAAAATAACTCACGTTGGCGCTGGTGGTGACTGCCTTGACGCGGAGCCGGTATTGGCTGCCGTCCATATCCTGGGTCACGTTGGAAAGCGTCAGGCTGTCGTCGGTCTCGTCGTCGATGTTACGCCAAGTACCCGAGCCGGAGGCGCGGGTCTGCCAGACCATCGTCAGCGAGGAGATACTGGAACTGGACGCGACGGTCGTCTTCAGAGTGACGCTGTCTCCGGGGGCCACGCTATATGTACTTTGCAGCGGGTTGATGGTGATGCTGTTGCCGCCAGGCAGCGAGGTACAAGCGGTGGCACTCGCACTGTCCACCGACTCTTTCCCTCCGGAAACACCGCGCACCACAAAGGTATAGGAGGTGCCGGAATCCAGACCAGTGAGCGGATAGGAGAACTCCTCGCTATCGCCCGAGACAGAACCGATGTAAAGATAAGGATCGGTGGATGCCTCCAGCATCCGGTAGATGTCATACTTTTCCGCCCGGCGGACACCGGCTTCCCACTGCAACGTGAGACTGCTGTCGGTGATATCCGTAATGTTCAGGTTTTCTGCGGGAGAAGGCGGTGCGGTGACGTTCTGCACCAGATAGCCGCACACCGGGATCGTCAGATCGTTGAGCGTGGTGCTCCAGGTGACAAAGTTCCACTGGAAGTCGTAGTCTCCGCCCCCAACGCCCTCCACGGTGCCGCTGCGGCTGATCTCTGTGCCGTTGACAACAGACTTGGTGGTTTCATAACCATAGCCCGCGCCGCCGCCTATCTTGGCGCCGAAGATCAGGCCATAGGCAGTGAAGGAAAAGTCAAATTCATAGTTGAAGCTTTTGCCCGACATTTCGCCTACGGAAACGCCCTTGGTGATTGTGCCTTCAGTGGAATAGGGCGACCATTTCCCGTCGCCTAGCAGCACGGTATCTTTCATGGCGCTTGTGATCTGTTTCGCCTGGCTGGGATAGGAGCTGGGATCACCGGGCGTGCCCAGTGTGAGCTTGGACTCGTCGATTTCCTGCAGCTCATAGCTTGCCGCCTGCTCATTGTATTCCTCCACAGGGACCATGGTTGTGACAGGGCTGAGCGCCTTGGAAAGGTAGACCTTCTCGTCGGTGTTGATGTTTTTGAACTGGTACACCAGCGTCGGGCTGCGGTACACCACCACCTGATGCGTGTCCGTGTTGTTGGAGTAGTTGGTGGAGTATGTGACGGTGCGGGAATTGTTGCTGCTCCAGGTCAGGTTATTTTCAATTGTGGCTTCCACGCCGCCGCCGTTGTTCATCGGCGTTGAATACTCATAGCCCACCACAAAATTCGTGGTAAGGGTGTGGCTTGTTTCCGTGGAGGTCTCCGTGGAGCGGTCGATACCGTAATCGGTACAGCTGTTATTGTCCAGACCGATGTCGTGGAAATACGGAGATGCCGCCAGGATCGCCATGACCTTGGGATTGGACCACTGCTTTTCCACGCCCTCGTGCTTCACGATGACACTGTCGGAATCACAGTCAAAATCGGTCAGGGCCGCGTAGGCTTTGTCCTTGTTTTTAATGTAATTTCCGCCGAGGGCGGTGCTGTCTTTCCAATCGCTTTTGTCTTTTCCATCAGATTCGGCATCGCCGTAGTACCCAATCGTGACCAAGCCGCTGAAGCCGTTGTTATTGTTATCATCCTTCTTGAGCAGATAGGCGGAAACGATCTGCTCCCGGCCTTCCTCGTTGCCGTCGAAGTTGCCCGCAGCAATGCTTTCCACCTGCATATTATCCAGGTCGTAACCGTCGGCCTTCTTCGTGCCTGCGTCGTAATAGGACGTCGTATACAAATGCTCCAGTTCTCCGTCGCCGGCCTTGTCGTTCCAGGCAAAGACTGCGCCGGAGATGAACACAGCCTCGGCCTCGGCCGCCCCCTTATAGCTGAAGCACTTGGTCTGCAGCAAGGGAGAAACATCTTCACTTTCATAGAAGCCGTTGATGGTAAACTTGTTTGGATACAAATTGCCGTAACCCACAGCCTCATATTTACCCTGATAGTTCTTCGTTCCCTTGTCTGTTTCCGTCATGCCGGTGCAGTGGAGCACGGAGTAGACCAGCATATCGTTGCCGTCCACATTGATGTTGTGCATATCCTTGCTCTCGTTATCCTGCATACCGACGGTGACGATCTCGGGGAAGTCAGTGCTGCCGCCGCTGTCGTCGGAGGCGATCACGTTGCCCACGGTGGAGGTACCCCAAACCATGCGGTACCGGTCATCGGCGCAGCTATTGTCCTTGGCGACGTCCGTACTCTTCATGGAAAAGCGTCCCGTCAGCTTCCAGCCGGAAGACAGCTTGTCGTAAATAAACACCTGGGTGCCAAGATGCTTCAATTTTTCGCCGTAGTGGGTATCGTTCATACTGACGGTGACCACCAGCTCGTCATAGCCGTCCTTATCCGTGTCGGCCGCTTCCATCTGCACCTTGGCGGCGTTTTTCGCCTCTGTCTTGTCCATATCGGAGGCATCGCCGAGAAGCGAGAACAAGCCATACGGGTTTTCCGCAGTCTTGCCAATAACAATTGTGCCTTTCTCGACATCATAGCTGGATCCGCTCTTTGTGACAGTGCATTCCCGCAGGGAAGGGACCTGGGAATTGCCGGCGCCCACTTCATACATGATGATGGAGTCCATACCGTCGCCGTCAAAATCGCCGCAGGCCACGCTCAGGAAGCCGTTCATCTGGTGAAGCTTACAGCTCGTCAGCCAGCTCAGGCTGGTGCGTTCAAAGAGGACGTAGTCCGAAACGCTCTTGCCCTGTTTGTTCGTGAGGCTCAGCTCCAGCTTCCCGTCGCGGGCGTTGAGGCCCAGCAGGGCAACATACTCGTCCTTGCCGCTGCCGGGGTTGAAGCCATCCACCGAGGCGGCCATGTAGGTATTGTCGTATAGTCCCACGTCGTTTTTGTTATAACCAATACGGTTGCCGCCGCCGTTGATATCGATACTGGGCAGGCCGGTTGTGTTAGTCGCATCATGGGATTTGACATAGTTCACGCCGTTTTCCTGACTGTTGCCGCTCCAGCCGTAGGTAAGGTACAGCTCAGACTTGACAAGCAGCGGAAACGCGGAGTTTCCCATTGCGCCAAATGGATTGTTCGCCGCGGCCTTCTGCTCTTCCGCGGTCATTTCCGTGGGCGTACTGATGCCGAAGGCGCCGGAGTCCGCGGCGTATGTCGTGGTTGTTATCGTTGTCGGAATCAGTGAAATGATGATAGCCGCAGCGAGCGCCAGGCTCACCCACCGATTTGCTAACTTCTTCATGTGACTTCTCCTTTCGGAAAATAAAAGTTCTCTATTTTAAACAGGATATCTCCTGAAAAAAAAAGGATCAGGAGCATTTTTCTACAAACGCTCTTCGGGTCGTGATTTTGTTTTCCACGCGCTGTTGCGCCGGAATGTTAGCAGTCGCTTCCTTCCGCACAGCCTGTATGGATTATTGTTGATTTGTTTTTCAGTCGGATACAGAATACGGTCACAGCTACGCCAATGACAAAGGCGGCAATGCCAACGACGACATACGCCCCCGCGCCGTCCCGCAGCAGCACCCCACCGTAGCCACTCGCTACTGACACGATACCCGGTGCCTGTACGCTTCTGAAAAGAACGCCAATACCGGCCAGAAGAAACAGGCTGCACACTGTCAGGCAGGAAAACAGCCGGGCTTCATATCGTTTTCGGTACTGCCGTGTCCTGCATCGTATCTCCCACATCCGGTTTTCCATCTTACCGGTCATCCAATAACCTCCCTCCATATCGTTTTTAGTAAAAACCCTCTATTTATTAAAAGACATGAAATCAAAAATCCTTCCACCCCAAGCAACAATTTTTTCAAAATATTTCAAAAAATTTGAGCCGCCCCATTCTCAGGGCGGCTCGTCACGCAAAGCAGCTATTCAAACATGATATTGAGTTTGAGTTTGGGAAGCAGAATCTTTCCCGCAAAGAAGAAAGCGATCAGGACAGACGGAAAGAGATAGCCCGCGATCCGCCATGCTCCGTCTCCGGAAATCAGCACGTTATAGGTGGCATGGAACACGATACAGACGCCCAGCAGACCCACCGTTCCGGTAAACGCCAGCCATCGGCGGCGGAACACATAAGACAGTCCGAACCCAATCAAAATGCCGCAGAGGATATGCAGCGCCCCGGCGGAAAGCCCGCGAATCAGCAGGAACAACAAATTTTCCGCGCCGTTCTCCATCAGATAGCACACATTTTCAAAAGTGGCAAAGCCTACGGCAAGGGCAACGGCGGCTTCGGGCAAATCCCGAACCTGTGGCTCGAAAATCAGAATGTAGAAAAGCAGCGGCAGCAGC
>CAYLXH010000064.1:0-11828 GCA_964387535.1 uncultured Butyricicoccus sp.
ATGTCCAGATTATCCTTCAGAGGGCCGGCATACGGAACATAGGAATCAACGCCTTCCTCAAAGGACAGTTTCTTATCACCGCCCATATCATAGCGCTGCCAATTGCGAGCACGAGCGGAGCCTTCTCCCCAATATTCCTTCATATAGTTTCCGCCAATGACAACACGATTGGTCGGAGACTCATCAAAGCGAGAGAAGTAACGACCCAGCATCAGGAAGTCCGCGCCCATCGCCAGTGCCAACGTCATATGGTAGTCATAAACCAGACCGCCATCCGAACAAATCGGGATATAGATGCCTGTCTGTTCATAGTATTCATCACGCGCCGCCGCAACATCTTGCAGTGCAGTCGCCTGACCACGGCCAATTCCCTTCTGCTCACGGGTGATACAGATCGAGCCGCCACCAATGCCTACTTTAATGAAGTCCGCACCACATTTCGCCAGATACAGGAAACCTTCCTTGTCCACAACATTTCCTGCTCCAACCTTGACTGTATCACCATACCGGGCACGGATCCAGTCAATCGTCAGCTTCTGCCACTCCGAAAATCCTTCCGAAGAGTCGATACACAAAACATCTGCTCCCGCCTCTACCAAGGCCGGAACGCGCTCTGCATAATCGCGGGTATTAATGCCCGCGCCAACCATATACCGCTTATCATGGTCCAAAAGCTCCAGCGCATTCTCCTTGTGAGAATCATAGTCTTTGCGGAATACAATGTACATCAGGTGCTGGTCATCATCAATGATCGGCAGCGCATTGAGTTTCTCATCCCAGATAATATTGTTTGCATCTTTCAGAGAAGTGTCTTTATTGCCCGTAATCAGCTTTTCAAACGGGGTCATAAAAGTCGAAACCTTTTCATCGCCGGTCATACGGCTAACTCGATAGTCGCGGCTGGTAACCATGCCAACCAGCTTGCCGGTCGCTGTGCCGTCTTCCGTAACCGCCATGGTGGAGTGTCCCGTATGCTTCTTCATCTCAAGAACATCGTCCAGCGTAGAATCCGGTGTAATATTTGAGTCGCTGACAACAAATCCCGCCTTATAGCTCTTGACGCGGGCCACCATAGCTGCTTCAGACTCAATACTTTGAGAGCCATAAATGAAGGAAAGGCCGCCTTCCTTCGCCAATGCAATCGCCATGGTATCGTTGGAAACAGCCTGCATGATTGCAGAAACCATTGGGATGTTGATGGAAATTGCCGGCTCTTCTTCACCCTTGCGGAACTTAACAAGCGGAGTTTTCAGACTGACGTTCTTCGTCTGACATTCTGCGGAAGAATAGCCCGGAACCAGTAAATACTCGCTGAACGTGCGGGAGGGCTCCTTAAAATAAAATGCCATGGTATTCGACTTCCTTTCATCCTGTGATAAAAACTTGGTTATTGCATTTATTATACTCGTTGTTTCATGTCATGTAAACTGTTGTTCTGTTGTAAGATTTGTAGAATTTTTTCCGTCTGCTGGAAATTTTTTTGCAGGAGTTTCCGCAGCAATGTTGCTCAATAACCGAGGATCTGTTACGTTTGCTTTCATCTTGCCACTTGGGTTTACCGCATAAAAAGAGATCTCGAAAACTGCTTTTCGAGATCTCTCATACGTTATTCTTTATAGCTCCACTGCGTTCCCTGGCGGGTGTCCTTCAGGATAATTCCTTTTTCATTCAACAGATAATCGCGAATACGATCCGCTTCTGCAAAATTCTTTGCTTTTTTCGCCGCCTTGCGCTGTTCAATCAAATCCTCTATTTCACTGTCTATTGACTTCTTTTCCAGATGATCGACAATACCCAACACACCACACAGCTCCATCATGCTGTCACGGCACGCCTGAACAAACGCCTTCGTGCACTCCGTCTCTTTGACTGCCGAGTTAATCTCACGAACCAGCTCAAAAATCGCCGCCAGTGCATCCGCCGTATTCAAATCATCGTCCATTGCCGCAATGAATTTCTGGCGGTATGCATCAAACGAAGCCACCTTCTCCTGCTCCTCGGGCCGCATCACGTCACCTTCCAGCTTCTCCAGCAGGAAGTCCAGATGTTCCGCCGCCGTGTACAAGCGCTCCAGTGACGCCTTTGCCATCATCAGCGACTCCTCTGAGTAATTCAGAGGGCTGCGGTAATGTGCCGACAGCATGAACATGCGGATTGTCTCATAACCGTAAACCTTTGCCGCATCACGTACCATGAAGAAATTGCCCTTGGACTTGGACATTTTCTCGTTGTCAATGGTCAAAAAGCCATTATGCAGCCAGTAATGCGCGAACTCACAGCCATTGGCGCACTCAGATTGCGCAATTTCATTTTCATGATGCGGGAAGATTAAATCTTTTCCTCCGGAATGAATGTCAATGGTCTTTCCCAGATATTTGTTCACCATCGCCGAGCATTCAATGTGCCAGCCCGGACGGCCTGCGCCCCACGGAGTCTCCCAGCTCGGCTCACCCGGTTTTGCTCCTTTCCACACGGCAAAGTCCATCGGGTCTTCCTTGATCTCACCGACGGAAATACGTGCTCCAGCCTGCAGCTCATCCAGCGGCTGATGTGACAGTTTCCCATACCCATCAAATTTCTTGGTTCGGAAATACACATCTCCATTTTCTACAGCATAGGCATATCCTTTGTCAATCAGATTCTGTACAATCTCAATAATGGCATCCATCGTCTCCGTGGCACGCGGATGTACCGAGGCGGCACGAATTCCAAGCCCCTCTGCATCAACAAAATACTCCTTGATATAGCGCTCCGCAATCACATCATACGTCACGCCCTCCGCATTGGCCTTATTGATCACCTTGTCATCAATATCTGTAAAGTTCTGAACAAACTTCACTTCATATCCGCGGTATTCAAAATAGCGGCGCAGCGTATCAAAAATGATGAACGGACGCGCATTGCCAATGTGAAAATAATTGTACACGGTTGGACCGCAGGAATACATCTTTACCTTCCCCGATTCAATCGGAACAAATTCCTCCTTCGTACGGGTCATGGAATTATACAGCTTCATAGCAACCAAACTCCCTTCTGCTTCTATTATTTCTTCTTTGTTGCACCGTCAGCAACTAGCTTCCAGTTGCGGCTGAGGTAATCATAACCGGAATACAGCGTGACAAGCGTCATGATCCACCCGGCAACGGTGCACAGAGCGGCCGTCGCCGAGCCCATTTCTCCTCCGGACACAATCTCACACAGGAAAATCACGATGATACCCGCGATCTGAACACAGGTTTTTACTTTTCCGGACCACGCTGCTGCCATCGCAGTGCCCTTCATTGCCGCAATCGTTCGCAGCGATGTAATGATAAACTCACGGGCGAGGATAATCCACACCATAGCTCCTGAAATCAGTCCCTGCTCAACAAACATCACGAGTGCTGCTGTCACCAGCAGTTTATCTGCCAACGGGTCGACGAATTTTCCGAAATCCGTAACCTGATTATACTTTCGCGCTACATATCCGTCAACAAAATCCGTTGCACTTGTGACCACGAAAAGAATCAGGGCCCAAAGCATGCACGTCGGCGTACCCACAACCATTAAAATCACCAGAATGGGTATGAGTGCAATCCGTGTCAGCGTAATTTTATTCGCAAGTGTCATAACAAATGAATCCTCCTGTTTTTCACAGCCATCAAAACTGTGGGTTTCTTCTCATTCTGCTGTCTCTGCGGTTCCTTCCAAATCGGCGCCGAGTGCTCCCGTAATGCGAACCGGGACAAATTCTCCCTCTTCTACGGAAAACGCACTGTCAAACACCACTCTTCCGTCCACATCCGGAGAGTCCGCATACGTTCGTCCATAATACAATCCGGTTTCCGGATCCCATCCTTCACAGAGCACCTCAACCAGATTGCCCTTCATTCGGGCTGCAAACCCATCCAAAATATCCGACTGCAGCTCCTCGACGATCATGCGGCGCTGCTGTTTGACCTCTTCCTCCACCTGATCGGGCATTTCCGCCGCCTCGCTCCCCTCCTCGGGAGAATAACAAAAGACGCCGACTCGCTCAATCGCCACCTCGCGCAGGAACTCGCACAGCTCGTCAAACTCTTCCTCCGTCTCACCCGGCAGTCCGACAATGAGACTGGTGCGCAGCACAACTCCCGGAATGCGCCGGCGCAGATCAGCCAGCAATTTGGTCAGATAAGCGGTGTCACCGCGGCGGTGCATCGCCGTCAGGATGCGGTTGCTGACATGCTGAATCGGAATATCCAGATATTTTACAATCTTTGGCTCCTCAGCAATGACATCAATCATCTCTTCTGTGATCTCATCCGGATACAGGTAATGCACGCGTACCCATGTGAAATCCAGCCGGCACAGCTCACGCAGCAGCTCCGGCAACATCGGTTTGCCATAGCAGTCCCGGCCATACATCGTAATATCCTGTGCCACCACAATAATCTCACGCACGCCAGAGGCGGCCAACTCTCTGGCCTCTGCCAGAATGTCCTCCATCTTACGCGACCGAAACGGTCCGCGCAGCTGGGGAATCACACAATAAGCGCAGCGATTGCTGCAGCCCTCTGCAATCTTCAAATAGGCATAATACTTCGGAGTCAGCAAAATACGGCCGGCCTCTAAATCGGCACATTGAACCGATCCAAAGGACTCAAACCCTTTCTTGTCATCTAATACGGCATGTACCGCCTGCACAATGTCCGTATAACTTCCCGTGCCCAACACCGCGTCAACCTCTGGCATTTCCTCCAGAAATTCGTCCTTATACCGCTGCACCAGACACCCGGTCACAATCAGAGCCTTTAATTCTCCCGTTTCTTTGAGTTGCGCCGTCTCCAGAATGGTCTCAATCGCTTCCTGCTTTGCCGCTTCAATAAATCCGCAGGTATTGATGACAGCGACATCGGCATCGGTAACATCCTGCACAATTTGGATCCCATCCTCCTGAAGCATCGCCAACATATGTTCACTGTCCACCAGGTTTTTCGCGCATCCCAGTGAAATCAACCCCAGTTTTATCGGCATAGATCTTCTCTCTCCTTAATTCTCGTTTTCCTCCAGCGACTGACAATATCGCTGCATTGCCTCACGGATCTGGGCAAACGAAAAGCCGCGGCGCTGCAACGCGGCGCAGGCTTTTTCATTTTGTTTTTGGTCTTTCGTATCTCCCTGCAGCTTTTTGTGCAGGATTGCCGTCATAGCGTCCCAATCCGGCTCAAAGCCGTCCAACACGTCTGACGCCAGCTCTTTGGAAATATCGCGATGCTCCAGCTCCTGTAAAATACGAAGTCTGCCACAGCCTTTTCTTCGATAGCTCTGTACCAGACGCTCCGCGTATGCACAGTCATCCACCGCCCCCAAAACCCGCATTCGCTCCACCGCATACTCTGCTGCAAGCTCTGAGAATTCTTTTTCCAGAAGCTTCTTTCTCAGCGCTCCCTCCGACAAAGGGCGACGGGAAAGCATCCGCGCCGCCGCCGAGGCCGCGCGGTCATATTCCTCCTCTGGCGACAGCGGTACTTCTGATTTCCACCGCTTCATCAAATATCATCATCGCCAAAATCATCCGCATCAATGGACACTGCCGCACTGGTATGCCTTTTCACCGGTTCTTCCGGAATCGGCATCTCCTGTTCCACATGCGCTGTGTGATGTTCCACTGCCGTATTGGCACGCATACGAGCCTGAGCCCCTTTCTGCATGCTTTCCTGCTTGGCTTTCTCTCGGGCATCAACAATCGCTTTGCGGATATCTGCTTCTAGCTGATCGGCAATCTCCGGGTTATCCCGCATAAACTGTTTTGCATTTTCACGCCCCTGACCAATGCGGGTCTCTCCCATATAGAACCAGGCACCACTCTTACGAACCAGATTATAGTCAACACCCAGATCAACCAGCTCTCCTACACGAGAAATGCCTTCCCCGTACATAATGTCAAACTGGGCCTCACGGAACGGCGGCGCCATCTTGTTTTTGACGACCTTTGCTTTGGTACGACTTCCGATCATCTGCGTCCCGTTCTTCAGGTGCTCAACACGACGCACTTCAATCCGGACCGACGAATAAAATTTCAGCGCACGTCCTCCTGTAGTAACCTCTGGGTTACCATAAATGACGCCAACCTTTTCACGCAGCTGGTTGATAAAAATAGCGACACAATTGGACTTGGCGATCACGCCGGCCAGTTTGCGCAGGGCCTGGCTCATCAGGCGGGCATGCAGGCCGACAAAGGCATCACCCATTTCGCCCTCAATTTCTGCACGCGGTACCAATGCGGCAACCGAGTCGATGACAATGATATCGAGCGCGCCAGAGCGAACCAGCTGTTCGGCAATTTCCAATCCCTGATCACCGGAATCCGGCTGTGAAACCAGCAGGCTGTCCACATCAACCCCCAGTGCCCGTGCATATTCCGGATCCAATGCGTGTTCCGCATCAATAAACGCCGCTTCTCCTCCCAGCGCCTGCGCCGATGCCACAGCGTGCAGCGCGAGGGTTGTTTTACCAGAGGATTCCGGTCCATAAATCTCAATAATTCTTCCGCGCGGCAGACCGCCAATTCCCAGTGCCATGTCCAGACCGATGGAACCGGTCGGAACTGCCGTTACATTCATTGAGCTCTCCTGTCCCATGCGCATAACTGCATTCTTTCCGAATTGCTTTTCAATCTGCGACAGCGCCATTTCAAGCGCTTTCTTTTTATCTGTAGCAACCGTAACAGATTCCAACTGTTTTTTGTTTGCCATTCTTTTTATTTCCTCCTATTCTGCGAAAAGATCCAGCTGTTTCGGCACATATGCTCGCACCACGCGGTCAATGCCGTTCCAATCTTTTACACTCTCTATGCGCTCCAAACCACCACTGCGGAACAGAGCGATAACCTCCTGTGCCTGCTTCCATCCGCATTCTACAAGAATGCAGGCACCGGGTCTCATGCACACTACGCTCCGACGGGCAATAATCCGATAAAAATCCAGCCCATCCTCGCCGCCATACAGCGCCAGCTCTGGCTCGTAATCCAATACACTGCTGTCCAATTCCCGCATTTCCTTTGCCGTGATATAAGGTGGATTGCATACTAGTACATCATACTGTCCCGGAAAGCTGCCCATCCGGTAAACATCACCCCACAAAGCATTATATCGCTGCTCATTTAATTGATACCGCCGTGCATTTTCACGTGCCACTTCCAATGCTGCCGTAGAAATATCCACCGCTGTTACCGAAGCTGCCGGCGCCTCCATGGCAATGGCAATTCCAATACAGCCGCTTCCACAACACAGATCCAGCACATCTGGTGTACTGCGCGTGCGAATCTCTTCGACTGCGGCATGGCATAAAATTTCGGTATCACTGCGTGGAATCAGGACATCCGGTGTAACCGAAAACGTATACCCATAAAAGTCCCATTCTCCGATAATATACGCAACCGGTTTTCCTCGCAGTCGCTGAATCAGCATTTCTCCGGCTATTCTTCTCTGTTCTGTCGTCACAGCAATGGTTTTCCACCGCAGCACATCCTTCCGGTCTGTCCCTGTCGCCTTTGCTGTGAGCTCCTGCGACTCCAGCTGCGCTGCCTCAATTCCATATTCCTCCATGGCACTGCGCATGGATTCACACAATTCCCAAACTGTCATATCACCAGGCATCCTCACCCTTTTGCTCCGGCAGCACAGCAGTCAGTGCAGCAATCGCGACCTCAATCATACGGTCATCCGGTTCCAGCACAGTCAAACGCTGCAGCATCCGCCCCGGCCAGCTCACGATCCGCGACAGCAACCCGTCTGACCGCCCTGTGATCTTAATCACTTCATAGCTCAATCCGATGACAAGCGGCAGCAGTACAACACGCAGTACAATACGCAGCAGTTTGCCTTGTACACTGATCAGGGAAAAGACCAGAATGCTAATAATCATGATCACAAACAGAAAACTGGTTCCACAGCGTGGATGATACTTTTCCTGCCTGCGAACATTGTCCACCGTCAGCTCCAGTCCCTTTTCATAGCAAAAAATTGTCTTGTGCTCCGCACCATGATATTCATAGGTGCGCCGGATATCCTTCATAAAGGACACCGCCCACATATACAGCACAAACAGAACAATTCGTACAAATCCTTCCAGCAAATTTGCTGCCATATGCGGAGTCCCTTTGGGAAGCTGTTCTGCCAGCAGCGCCGGAAGAATGACAAACAGACCTACAGCAATCACAACACCCAGCACAATCGACAGCACATAGATGGCTTTCTCAATCTTCGACTGTCCAAATGTCTTTTCCAGCCACAATTCGAATCGTCCCGGCTCCTCTTGTTCCTCTTCCTCTTCTAAAAAACGAGAAGAGAACTCAATCGCACGAAATCCGTCAGCCAGCTGTGCGATCATATTGACAAAGCCACGCAATATCGGAACCCCAAGAAGCGGATAGCGCTCTTTCAGGGGATGAATTTCCTTTTCCTCTGTGACAATCATTCCATCCGACTTGCGCACCGCAATACAGCTCTTTCGGGGCCCCTTCATCATAATCCCCTCCAGCACGGCTTGTCCGCCGATACTGGTTTTATGGAGCACCTTCTCATTGCTCACTCGTAGAATCCTCCATTTTTTCTATGCTCTCCGCAGCTTCCGCAATCTCCGGTTTCTTGACTGGCTCGGACAGCTGCGTTGTATCCTTCGAAGAGATCGGCGCAACATCGGCCAAAGGTAGCGAAATCGTGACACAGGTTCCCTCTCCTTGTTTGCTTTCAATTTTGAGCATTCCACTGTGCATGCGGACGATCTCATCCGTAACCGCCAAACCAATACCGCTGCCTCGCTGTTTCGAACTGCCTTTATAAAACTTTTCCTTGACAAACGGCAGCTCATCTTCCGGAATGCCGACACCCCAGTCACGCACCTTGATGCGCACCGTATAGCTGTCACGTTCCAATACAATCTGAATTCGTCCACCGCTTTTTCCGTATTTCGCTGCGTTGTCAATAATATTAAGAAATACCTGCTTCATGCGATGTCGATCGCCGTTAACCATACACATATCATCCGGGATCTCATAATCCAGTAAAATATTTTCTTTTTCTAGCATGTTCTGATACATGTACGTTGCTTCATACAGCTCTGCGCCGACATCAAACAACTCCATATTTAACTTCAGGCGTCCGCTCTCCAGACGGGTAAATTCCAGCAATTCTTCTACCATCTGTGTCAGACGCTGGCTCTCCTTCTGGATAATATTCAGTCCCAGCAAAACCTCTTCCGGATCTGTTGCACCGCCCGCAATCAGCGTATCACTCCAACCTCCAATTGCTGTCAGCGGAGTGCGAAGCTCATGAGATACCGATGACAAGAAGTCATTTTTCATCCGTTCCGCTCGTCCAATCTCTTCTGACATCTGATTAATTGTATCACATAGATCGCCGATTTCATCATCGTGAATCTTTTGCAGACGCATGCCATATCGTCCGGCAGAAATTTCCTTGGCAATAATATTGATCTTCTTGACTGGCTCAACAATCGACTTCATAAAATACCGATTGGAGATAACAATCGTTGCTGCAAACGCGCAGCCGATCAACAGGCACGCCAATACGATCATCGCGATCTGCTTCTGAATTTTAGCAGTGGACGAAATACACCGTACCGCACCGATCAAATCTCCATTCGTATCATACAATGGTGCAGAGGCCGACATAACATTTTCGCCGGAAGTCGTATCCTTCCCGGTCCAGATGGTCGTCGTGTCATTGTTCAGGCACTGCTCCACATCCTTGGTTCCGGGCTTACTTCCAGACTGACTGAATGAAGAGGAAGACGCAGAAATTCTCCCCGTCTTGGTAATAATTTGAATTTCCAGCTTGTCTTTATCTTCACTGCCTGCTACCAATGACTGCCCTGCTGCCATAAATTGCTCACTGTTCTCATTCATAAACCGATTGAGAAAGCTCGCTGTCTGCGTCGCTCGGCTCAACAAATTCTCGCTCATCACATTATAGTAATAGCTTGCAGTAATCATGGCGACAAAAATCGTGATGATTGCCAGCAATGCAGACATGAAACTCAACGAGTTTACCATCCACCGGCCGCGCAGTCCCGCACGCCCGCGCTGCACAAAGATCTCGCGTGCCGCATGATCTGGTGTTTTTTTTCGGAATTCCTGCGAAATATCGGGCAGTTCCCGTGTATCCGCAGTCACTTTCTTGTCCATAAGTCAGTGTTATCCTTCCCACATATAGCCGTAACCACGTACTGTAATAATAAATTTCGGGGAGCCGGGGTCATCCTCGACTTTAATCCGCAACCGGCGGATATTTACGTCAACAATCTTTAACTCACCGGAATAATCTCGTCCCCACACCATGGAAAGCAGTTCTTCCCGGTCCAATGCCCGCCCTTTATTCTGCAAAAAGGCTTTCATCAGAGAAAATTCTACCTGTGTCAAATCCACACGACGATCATGTTTACGCAACTCACGCGCCCGTAAATCCAGACAAAACGGACCGCTTTGAATTACTTCCGCAGACGCATTTCGGAATCCCAACCGGCGAACCAGCGCGTCGACACGAGCAGTTAATTCTGCAACGGAAAACGGCTTTGTTACATAGTCATCCGCACCGGTCATCAACCCGGTCACTTTATCCGATTCCTGCACTCGTGCAGTCAGCATGATAATACCGCCCTCATATCCTTCTGCACGAAGAGTCCGGCAGACCTCATATCCGTCAATTCCCGGCAGCATGACATCCAGAATACAAACCATCACGTCGGTATTTTTATGATACTCAGCCAAAGCATCCTCGCCGCTTCTAGCCTGAATGACATCATACCCCGCCCGTTTCATATTGATGACGAGAAAGCTGCGGATATTCTCTTCATCTTCCAGTACTAACACTTTTTTCGCCATGATGCTCTCCTTTTCCTCTGACATTCTCCCATTGCCCCAAATCAATACCAGTCTGATTGAATGATGATAAAGTTCTTTGACAAACGCGATGCACTGACGGCATAGCTGCTCATACACCCGCTCTCAACCTTCATTGCATAATACTGCGCCGACGAGCTTCCCAAACGAGTCAGATCTCCCGTCGCTGCTGCTTCTTCACGATCGCTTCCTCCAAAAACATAAAAGGTAACCAAAACTTCCTTTGTTTTTGCGTCCTGAAAAATTGTCTGACTGACGTCAGAATCTCCCGTTGTCTTGGCCGTCACATTCCCTCGCCAGTTTTTCGGGAAAATCAGGTACCAGCCCTCACTGAGCGAATGATACGTTGTACAGACGCGTACCGGATCCATCCCAGCTTGAAACGTATACCGATACCAATCAACCATCCACAGCGCATCCTGCTGCATTGATTTCGAATACCCTGGCAGTGCCGTCTGCTGCGGAACTTCTACACATCCATCTCCGTCCACATCATCAGAATAATACAGGGCGACCGAACGATACGTAGAAATTCCCGGTGCCAATGCCAAATTTTCCATCGTGAGCGGATTGTCCTTTTTTCCGGTCCCAGAAACAGCATAAATATCCGTCTGCATTCCATTGTCATTTTCAAATTTGTTGTCTACGAAAACGGCCATTTTCCCATCCGACAACGCTCCGATGGTGACATTGGCAACCGACTGAACATCCTGTGTGGCATCCGCCTGTGCAACCAGCGTCATTTTATCTCCCTGATAATCATACAGCTGTGCCGCCTTGCGTCCACTTCCGCCATAGTTCAAAGACAGAAGTTCATCCTCCCCATCCTCATCAAGGTCTCCGGTGATATAATCTGTGTACTCTACCTCAGCTAACTTCGTCATCCGTCCATCTTTCAATCCACAGACTGTCATTCCCTGAACGGTACTATTAGACAATACCCAGG
>CAYLXH010000065.1:0-424 GCA_964387535.1 uncultured Butyricicoccus sp.
CTGCCGCCAGCTTTTCCTCATTGCCCAGTGCGCTCACCCTCGCTGCACTCTGCGCAGCGGTCACATTCCTGCGGTAATCGGAATCCAAGGTACGCAGAGTGCTGTTTAATCTGTTTTTACTCTGCTTCTTGGCACTCTGATACTGCTTTTGCTGCGCCTGTTCGGCAGCCCGATACAACGAGCGTACGTTTAACGATGCCATATCTTATCCTCCTCTCCTCCTCACAGGGGCATGAACCGTATATTCTACGGTCAGTCCCAAAATTCCAAACGGTTCGTCCGGTTTTTCATTCCGGATGACGCCCTGAAACAGAAACGTCCGACGCTGTCTCTTGCGCACCGAAATCGGAACCGCGGCCATGATTGTCCGAAAGGTAAATTGTGTAAAATCCAGATTGGAAAGATCAAATCGGTTCATCCAGAC
>CAYLXH010000065.1:434-9303 GCA_964387535.1 uncultured Butyricicoccus sp.
GACTACATCAGCCGTTCCCATTCCCTGTTCGGTTTTCCACTGTACTTCAGCGGATGACCGCGCATACGGCATCAACACCGGAATCATCGAGATAACATTTTTTGTTTCACTCCAGCTTCCCAGTGCACTCAACGGTGTGCTCCAATGCGCGCAGATTGCCGCTCCATCGTCTAAATATGCGCCGTCTTCCTCCTCAGTGCAAAACCGACAGACCCGTCCGTCGGACGTTCCAAACCACAAAGCGTCATCCTCTGCCAAAAAACATGTGGCCGGGATATTATCCCAGTAGTACCATTCCGGAATCCCATTGCTTTGCTGCTTTCCATCTGCCACATAGCAGTGTCCGTTGACAGCCAGATAGTATCGCCCCTTCCACACACAGCCTGTCGCATCCTGCAGCGCGTTCTCACGCAGCAACACACGATTGATGCGATCTGACAGACCTAAAATCACGCGTTGCTCGCTGACGTTGGTTCCAAACACACCCATGACTCCTTCGGCAGAGAGATAGAGTGGGATCCCTTCCAGCTCTCCCAATGCGTATGGGCTGAGCGCGCCCACTGCCTCTGCTCCCTGCCTTAGGGAGTACGCTGCCCGATTTTCTTCATCCAGCGAGAAGGAACGCAGATACTGTTTCGCGTCCTGTCCATCCTCTTTTAAAACCAGCTGTGTATCATATTGTCGTAAGTATCCTACAATCGCCGTGGAATCCACTCCAACCTTTGTATAGCCGGTATCCGGAAAATATGTTGGATCATACAACCCTGACTGCCAATCACAATTCGGCTCCTGTGGATCTCCCGATACAAACACGCGGGTATCATTCGAGCCACCGTACAATCCGCAAATCTGGCACCGGTCAATCTTTCCTTCATGTTCGGGCACCGTCTTGGAAAATCGGATCACTACATTCGCCAAGCCGCCGCCGTCCGGTGGAGGGTTGACAAACGTCACAGTACCTTTTTCCGTATTAAATGCATACACCTGCTGTCCTTCACAGGAAACACTTCCGGCATCAAAGTCTACGGTGTCCAGCTGGAACGTACAGCTAGTTCCATCGCCCACAAACGTATTGATGCGATAGGGAGTCAACATATTGACCGGTTCCAGACTGGTGCCTCCTCCTGTAGGCAGCGCTCCCATGGTCGTTGTCGGAACAAATGCCTTCTCCCGTACCGGAACACACTCCGTGCCATCATACACCCGGTAGGTTTTTCCGTCCAAAATCCACAGCTTTCCATTCATCCGAAAAGACTGCGACCGCGCTTCCCCCATCTCTTCACACACCACCGTCACACCGTTCGCGGTTCTCCGGTATAATGTATTTCCAGCATGGATCAACAGTTCATGATCCAGACGATGCAGTCCATAAATCGGCCCATCCAGCCGCTCCTCGCAGCGATAGCCGGTCCGCTTTCGCGGAAAACACGCTTCATCGGCAATCATATTGCACGCGTCCGGCGATCTCGATTCTATCACCTTCGTTGGGTCGGCAGAAAAATCCACACCGGCAAACTGTCCAATCCGCAGCTCCCGAACCGGATCTCCCATACTGTACCGATAGCTCATTCCTCTGTCCCCCGCAGTTCTGTTTCACAGCACGGACGATAGCTCTCCATCCGCTTTTCCAGGCAATCCATCATGCGATTATATTCCTCACGATCCTCATCTGCCACAAGCAATGCTGCCAAACCATACGGAAAACACTCCCGCACCATACGCTCTTGATACGGCACTGCATCGTCCAGTGACAGCAGTTCAGGCGGGTTGACAAATCCCTTGCGATGATACACCTCACACAGGGCATTCTGCTCCCACAGATAATCCGCCAGCAGCTGATTCACCGCCTCCAGGGCAATCCCTTCATAATGCGTCACATCCCGGACATCCTGCCCCAGCAGTGCTACCGCCCGTCGATATAGTTCTCGTCCTGTCACCGCTACTCCTCCTTCCTTTTGTCAGGAGCCGGACTCAGTCCGGCTCCCTCCTTGCTATTCCAATTAGGCGCCAGTTGCAACACTTGACGGGAATGCTCCTTCCGCAAATGCCACCGCGCGAACTGCATCTGCCGACGCTGCAAATCCTCCGGAATAGACACGCGCGCTGTCGGAATAACGCGGATCTGTCCCATCCGTCGTGTAGTAAATCTCCTCTGCGCCGGTTCCCGTAATGGTCACCGTACCTCCTGACGCAGAAATCACCGGTGTGCTCAGCTTTTTCTCTGCGTCAACCACTGCATAAACACCAGCGGACTTCGCGCCGAGCACAAAGGCATCGTAATAATGTCGTCCCTCAATCAGCGCGCCGGACACACCGACCGGATCATTATGTACCTTCGCATCAGAAATCTTGTACGGCATCAGCACCGCGTTTTTGTGGGTAATCAAGAACCAGCAGCCGGCCGGCATATAGCTCTTGGGAACACGAACGATATTCAGTCCTGCAATCTCACCGCACACTCCCTTGGCCACTGCTTTGACGCCCAGTCCCTCCAGACCGGTAAACTCCGGCGACAAACGAATCATTTTATATACCTCACTGGTCACATAGACATAGCGATCACCATCCGGAACCAGATTGTCATCCAGCGTTTGCGCTCCGGTAGAAATCAGTTCCACAATGGTGTCTTTCGTCGGTGGACTGGTAATGGTATCAATCGTCCCTGCCATGCTTGCAAACCGCTTGAGTGCGTATTTATCCGCTGCGGGTGTGGACTGTTCATTGATCTGTAGGCGCAGCATGTCCGCCGCCTTTTTGGTCATGTTCTGGTCCAGATTATTGCCCTTATCAATCGTCAGCGTAAACGCTTTGTCCTGTGTCATCTTGAGTTCCTGGACAATGTCCTGCATTTCGGTCACCGTTCCGTAACGGCTCATGCCCTCACGCGTGTAATCCACTTCTGGTACCGTAATCGGGGTGTATACCTTCAGCGTTTTCACCCCTGTCAGATCAAACGACGTCGACGTCTTTCCCTTGACAAACGATCCCGCCGTAAATACCTCTGCGATCTGACTGCTGTATTTCGTCGCTAAATTTACTGCCATAGTTCTTTTCCTCCTTTATCTATGACTGCACTCAGCCCTTGCCCATCAGTGCAAGGATAATTGGGTCAGTAATCTTGCTCTCTCCGTCGGAACGCGCACTGCCCACATCGCGCTCACGGTTTTTCTGATTCATGCGAAGATCGGCAATTTCCTGCCTCAGCTGCATGATCTCATACATCCGGTACGCCTCCAGCAAATCTCCCGTCTGATTGGCCTGCGTCCATACCTGCTCCGGGATCTCCGTCGGTTTGACGTCCGGATACGCCTGCATAAACCGACGGTATGCCTGAGATTCTGCAGGTACCTCTTCCATCGGTTCCTTGCCTGCCTGTTCATTCATCCGGCTCAGTCCCTGTTCTGCCGCCGCAATCAGCTGTTCCAGCGTCAGTTCCAACGTTTCGCCGTCCACCGTAACCGGATACATCGGCTCATCCGAGTCCACCAGAGCTTCCGCTTCTGGGCCCATTCCACACTTGTTAGTCTCCTTCATGGTTCATTCCTCCTTGATTTCCTATGGACAGTTCAGACTGTCTCCACTCTCCCTGTTCCTTCTGTCGCTTGAGCGCTCGCAGCAACCGTGACTTTCCGCGAATCTGGCTGTCCGGAATGTTCTCCACATACAGCACAGGATCCGTAATAATTCCGCGCTCCAGCAGGTTGTCGTTGGTCGTCGTCTGCATCGTCTCCGCCCAGTACGCGGCCGAACCAACCTCCACATTGAGCTCCAGCGTCGGTTCATCCAGCTCATGAAAATCGAACCGCACCTCATGCTCTGTGCCGTCATCCTCGGTAATTCGAATCATTCGTGTTCCGTAGTGCACACGCATCAGATCCACACAGATTCGCACCGTGTCCTCGACAAAGCGATAAAACTCCATTTTGACCAGCTCAAGCGGCGCAATCGTCGCCTGCTGGACGGTAACAATCGCAGATGTGTTATCCGGTTTGACATTGCCAAGCACAGCATCCGACGCACCCATCAGTTCCATCGTGTCCTGAATCATCTGCTGAATCAGTGCCATGACCTCTGAGGAAATATTGGGCGCCTGAAATGCCGTAATAATCGCCTCCGAGGGATTGCCCCGCATGCCGATTGCTTTTCCCACATCGGATGAGTATCCGTTGGGAAATCGTGTCATGTCATAGATGATCTTGGGAAACGCCACGTGCTTGATGCACTGCACATACATCGAATACAGCTTGTTGATCGCGATTTGATTGGGGATTGCCTCGGTCAGCGGCGATGATCCGTGAAAGCAATGTTTGGCTCGCTCCCAGCTCATGTACGATACCGGATAGTAGCGGTATGGCACCACCATTTCCGGCATAATCACTGCGTTGCGTGTCGTCTTGATAAATGCAATCCCATCCTTCACACGCTCCATACGCAGAAGAACTGTCACCATCGTGTCGTCCTGCTTTCTTGCGTCCTCCCAGCGCGGTTCCTCTCCGCAATCCGGCGCAATGCTCTCTGCATCCCGTTCCGTCATCCCACGCTCCACCGCCTCCTTCCGAACGACGTCCACGGGACGTCGCATCGAGAGAATCAGATACGGTTGTCGCTGTACTTCATCCACGGATGGATTTCCGAAAAACACATCGGTGTTTTCAATCAACTCCACCCCAATATCTCCGCGCACGCGCTGCCCACTCTCGATATCCGGATCGAAGTGGAGATAAAAACATCCATCTCCATCCACACACGCATTGCGCAGCATGTACCGGTTTTTCGCCTTCATACCCGTGCGCTCAATGACACTTGTCAGCGCCCGGTCCAACACCTTCTGCGTCAGCTCCTGCTCTCCGCGAAACGGCTGCGCCGTCACCGAAATATCGTCTGACACGATCATGGAGATAAACAAATTGACCACACGCCGCAGTACATTGAAAATCAACGGATCCAGGCGGGATACATTCAGCCCTTCCCATTGTCGTCCAAGAAAGAAGTTTTCGTTTGTTCGCACCTGATCGTACAGCTCAATTGCATTGTTGTACTCAATTGCGCGCTGGTACTCCTGCCAAACCGATTCTATGGTCGGCTTATTCCTCGTCATACTGTTCCTCCTTTCCCGGAATGCTGTACGCCAGCATCGCCGCAATGTCTCGGCTCAGTGCATCCGATGCACAGGTATCCTCCGCATCCTCCATGCGCTTCCGTCGGCGCGGCACCACCATCCCTCGCGCCGCCCAAGCGCCGCACACAAAGCACAGCATACTGCATACGCACCATATAACATATTCCATCGTTCTCACTCCTCCTCGTTGCTATATCCATAGGACAAAAATGCTTCCATATCCTCATCCAACCCCTCCGGAGCGGCAGCTCTTCCGGCCAGTCGAATCGTCGCCGCAAAATAACGAAGTGCATCCGGTGCATGTGTCAGCTCGTGCGGTTGTGTCGCCGCATCGTTTGGACGAGATGCATCATACTGCAACGCCGGCAGCGTCCGGATCAGATTGCGGCAGTGCGGACTGATCTTCATTCTCGCCGTCAGCTCTCCCTGTTCCCCGCGAAACGGATGCAGGTATTCTTTCAGCGCATACCATCCCTGTACCCGGTCTCCTGCCGCGCGTTCAAAATACAGACCATGTTCGGCAAAAATTTCTACTGCCGATCGTCCGGTTTCCTGCCGCCGCGCGAACAGATCCGATGGAGCAAACCGTTGGTCAATTCGCTCTCCTGGCAGTTCCGCCATCTGTATTTTTTGCGCGGCCTCGGAAATAACCAGACCGGACTGATATACCTCCCGATAAACCCATGCTGTTCCATGCTCATCCAGCGCAATCCACAGCGCCGCCAGCATATCCAAGCCGTAATCAATGCTGAGATACCGCCTCCAATCCGCCCGAATTTCTGCCGCCTCTGCCACATGGATATCAGTGGAAAACTCCGGAAAATATCGTCCTTCCAGCAGATCCCACTCTCCGTACAGCAATGCCCTGCGGCTTCCGTCATCCAGCATCTCCAGACGCTTCACATAGTCCGGATCACGTTTCATCAAGAACGTGTTATCCTGCACCCGTGCCGGAAGAAACAGCCTCCCGCCCTCCTCCACCTCCGGAACCAGCCTGTCGATATATCGTTCCTTGACCCATTGATGCCCGATTCCTCCCGGATTCGTCGAACTTTTCACCTGTTTCGGGTATCCATTGACACCGCGGATACGGGACAGCAGATAGGTAAACTGAAATTCTGTAAAGTGCGTCAACTCGTCAAAGCGAATCACATCGTATTCCGCCGACTGGTATTTTGTCACATCGCTCTCATTGTCACAAAATCCGAATTCAATGATCGAGCCGTTGACAAACACCCACCGATGCACACTTTCCTTGTATACGGCACATTCCACCGGATACAGTGACAGAGAAACTTGAATCTGCGAGCGACTCAGCTCCGGAAATGTGCGGCGCAGCATCAGCTGGCGAGAGTCGGGATACTGTAGTGCAAACACCAACGCATCAATCAGCTGCGCATAGCTCTTTCCACCTCCCGCCGCTCCTCCAAACAGCGTCTCAAATGCCGTCGACCGGATAAACGCCATCTGTCTCTGTGTAACCAGAATCTCCATTACTCTACAACCTTCAGCACGAGCTTAAATTCCGAGACCTTTTGTTCCGGATCCTCCAGCTGTCCCTTTCCAACCGCTCGTTCCAGCACTTCTTTTGCCACACTTACCTTTGTCGTCCCGGACAGCGTTTCGTCCGACAGCATATCACACAGGCACTGTGCTGCCTCCGGAGAGTGCTCCTGCAGAATGCTCCGAACCGCATCGGTTTGTGTTTTGTTGCGTTTCCGCGCCATGATTACTCCTCCTTTCCTTGTCCGGTCTCTCTCACCTACCATTGCCCATATTAAATGAACTGCCGATATTGTCTACTGCATGTATTTCCATCCCTGTGGACAACCTAGAATACTGCTCTTTCACGGGAGAATCCAACAAAAAAGTCTCTGAATCAGGAATTTCCTGACTCAGAGACCTGAACGCCGATTTCCACATATCAGCAGAATCCGAAACCGTTTTCTGTTATTCTCTCTCCATCCCACAGGGATATACCGTTTCCGCCATTCGTGCATCCAACACCGCTGCCCGATAGAACGAATATCCGCCTGAGAAGTTGTAACAATCCACACCATTCTGTGACAAAATACGGCAGGCAAGATAGCTGCGCAGCCCGCTGTGGCACATGACATACGCCGGTTTCTCCTTCGGAATCTCATCCAGCCGTTCGCGCAAGTCATCCAGCGGAATATTACAGAACCCCTCCACATGTCCTGCCTGATATTCCTCGCGCGTTCTGGTGTCCAGCAACGTCACACTTCCATCACGTGGCAGTGTTTCCACCTGGTCACAGTGGAACTGCTTCACCTTGCCGCACACTACATTTTCTATCAGAAATCCCGCCATGTTCACTGGGTCTTTTGCCGAAGAATACGGGGGAGCATACGCAAGATCCAGCTCCTTAAGCTCAACCGCCGTCAGCCCTGCACGCATTGCCGTTGCGAGCACATCAATACGCTTGTCGACACCATCACCCCCGATAATCTGTGCTCCCAATAATTGAAGCGTATTCGGTTCATAGATCACCTTCATCGTCATCGCTCTGGCGCCCGGATAGTACGACGCATGGGAAAGCGGCGAAAGAACCACCTTATCACACGCAATACCGGCTGCGGCGGCCGTCTTTTCATTGATGCCCGTGCTGGCAATGGTGTGATCGAACAGCTTGATCACCGAGGAGCCCTGTGATCCCCGGTAGCGGCTGTCTCCGCCGCAGATGTTGTCCGCTGCTATCCGTCCCTGCTTGTTTGCAGGTCCGGCCAGCGAAATCACCGCTTTCTGTCCCGTGACATAGTGCCGGACCTCGACCGCATCTCCCACCGCATAGATATCCGGCACCGAGGTTTCCATGCGCTCATCCACCACAATGCTTCCTTTGATGCCGAGTTCCAGACCCGCTGCTCGGGCAAGCTGTGTGTCCGGCGTGACACCAATAGCCAGAACGACCATATCTGAGCGCAGCGGCTCCTCCCCCTCCAAAAATGTGAGCAGTGAATCTCCCTGTTTTTCAAATCCAGCCACAGCACTGCCGAGCTTCAAACGCACGCCGTGCTCACGCAGCAATGTGTGAAGCAGATTGGCCATATCCGGGTCCAACGGCGCAAGCAACTGCTTGGGGCGCTGAACAATGGTCACGTTCACCCCCATTTCCACGAGGTTTTCTGCGACTTCCAGGCTGATAAATCCGCCCCCTGCCAGGACTGCCGTCTTTGGCTTGTTCTGTTCCACAAATCGGCGGATGTGGAGCGTATCCTCCACTGTGCGCAGTGTGAACACGCGATCCAAATCCACCCCTCCAAGTTTTGGCTGCGTCGGCTTTGCTCCCGGAGACAGCAGCAGCGTGTCATAGGATTCCTCATAGATTCTCCCTGTATTCCGCTCACAAACGGTAACCGTTTTGCTTTCCGGATCAATCGCTGTCACCTCATGGCAGACGCGAACATCAATCCGAAACCGCTCCCAAAAGCTCTCTGGCGTCTGCAGCGTCAGCTCCTCTTCCTGCGTAATCACACCGCCGATATAATACGGCAAGCCGCAGTTCGCATACGACACATAACCGGAACGCTCCAGCATAACAATTTCTGCTCGCTCATCCAGCCTCCGAATTCTTGCGGCGGCCGACGCACCTCCCGCCACACCGCCTATCACAACAATCTTCATGGAATCCAAACACTCCTTTCCGTGGAATCGCATTTTCTTCATGCAGCATGCAATTTCTCACGATCCCCGTTTGGTTTTTGACATAATACAATAACAGTATACACT
>CAYLXH010000065.1:9313-11798 GCA_964387535.1 uncultured Butyricicoccus sp.
CACAGGAAAAAACAAGTTCTGTCCTCCTGTCAAACAGCTTCCAATACACCGCTTGTCCTGCATCCATACCTCTGGTCAAAAAAAAGAAACCAGCAAACTGTGTTGCTGGTTTCCGTCTATGTTTTCTCACTCTTCAATATCCAGGTAGTCACCCAGAGCCTTGAACAGCTTCTTTACATCATGCGGATCCTCGTCGTCCTCCAGAACCAGGGACAGCGGCTCATTCAGGCTGAGCAGGAACATGCCCAGCAGGGACTTCGCGTCGACCATACCAGACTTGCCATGAATCCAGATGTCAAATGGGAACTGAGTGACAATGCTGTTGATCTTCTGAATATCTTCTGTATTCTTTACACGGATTGCTTTTGTCATAATGAAATCCTCCTACCATTCATTGCGTCACTTATGGGCTTCACTTTTTTCTGACATCATTATATCATCATAAAAGCGGATGTAAATAGATTTCAACTGCTTTTTTCATTTTCAGCAGGTTTCACGATTTTTTCATTATTTTGTGAATCCCTTTGTTTGTTTCCAAAGAAATGCCTGTACTGTCACAGACCATCTCCCAATAGCATACCAAAGGGAGAACCCGCTCCCGTCATCCTCCTTACCGGATGAAATTTGTCATCGTGCGCGGATGGGTTTCCGGCGGGTCAATCGTTCCCTTTCCGTGTTCCATCAGACGCAGCAGCCATGCCATATTGCGTCCCAGCTTTGCCATGACCTCCATGCCTTCAGTGTCCTGCTGCACCTCTCCCGGATTCAGTCCGTGTGCCGCCTGCCAGTAGTCCGACGTAGCCAGTACCATCTCCATCGTATTCATATATGCATTGAGCTGCTGATACGTCTCCAATCCCCCGGAACGCCGCAGTGTGACCAGCGCAGCGCCGACCTTGTGATGCAGACATCCACCCGCGGCCAAGAAGGCGCGGTCCAAAAAGCACTTCATTCCGCCGGCAATGCCGCCATAATATACTGGCGAGGCCAGAATAATGCCATCGGCCTCCGCCATCTTATCAATCCACTCATTGACCGGGTCGTTCTGGATGCAATGTCCGCTTCCCGTGTCCAAGCAGTGATAACAGGCAATACATGGCTTCGCGTTCGCCCCGACCGAGACAATCTCCAGCTCAATTCCCTGTGCATTCAGCTCCTTTTCCACCACGCGCAGACATTGTTCCGTATTTCCTCCCTTGCGCGGACTTCCGTTAAATGCTACAACCTTCATCATGATTTCTCCTTCCTATGTTTCCCGTCACGATTTTTCATCCGCAGCGGTCTTTTATAAATGAAATCCCGCTTGCGTCGTTTCATCGTAATATAATTGATGACAAAACCAAGCAGAATAACAATTCCGGTCATAAACAGCCAGAGTAACAATACCATCATCGCACCGATGGAACCGTAAATCACATCGTACCGGCTGAAATTATTGAAATAAAACGTAAAAACCAGCGTGCACACAATCCATGCACACAGAATAAACAGCGCTCCCGGCAGTGCGTCTCTCCACTTCATCCGACAATTGGGCATCCAGTAGCAAATAACCAGCATGAACAAAAATACAAAGCCCAATGCAATCAAACCGCGTCCATACCGAATGAGTCCCACCGCCCAGGACGGCAACGACAACAAGCTGGCCACCAGCATTGAGATACTGTTTCCCAACACGCTGATCCCAAAACTAAGCGCAATTGCAACGACCAGTCCGGCTGCCGTAGCCAGTTCAAACAACAGCCGCCGCAGTCCGCCCCTGGCATCGGGAATGCCATAAATTGTGTTGACATGACGCATCAGTGAACTCATCGTCCGGCTCATAAAATAGATTGCCAAAAAGCTGAAAAAGATAATGTGCCCATAGCGCGGCTGGATTTGAAAGTCTCCCAAATATCGCGTCAAAGAGGGCAATAAAATCTTCTGGATATCCGCCGGAAACAATGCCATGATGCGAAGCAGTGTCGTTGTCGAAAAGTGAGTCAGCGACAGCAGCAGGCTGGTGAGCAGCAACAGTGGAAATATCGAAAACAGAAGATAATAGGAGAGCTCTGCGGACGCACGGGTCAGCATATCCGAAAAAAAATGTCGTCCCATTTCCACCGCATAATAAAACACAATATTCTTTTGCTTGATATGCTCCAACCGCTCTTCCAGCGCCGCGATTGCTTTCTCCCCCTTCATGCGCACTCTCCTTTCTCCCTCTTTCTGCCATAGGAATCACGGTGCAGCCCGCACAAATGTCAGCAGCGCAAAAGACAGCGTTGTCGTCAGCTCACTCAGCTCACACAATCGCCGCTTGCCTTCTGCCGGCGTCCGATGAGCATATGGAGTCATCGCAAACAGCGTTTGAATATCCTGTGCCCGCTCCAGTGTCACCGTATATTCCACATGACGGCGATCCGTCAGCACAAAGCCCTGCATCTGATGCTTTTCCTCCCGGTTACGGTATGGCGTGTCATATACCGCACACTTGAGCTCCCAGAGA
>CAYLXH010000066.1:0-11745 GCA_964387535.1 uncultured Butyricicoccus sp.
GCCCGCATGGTAGAACTGCAAAGCGAAAGCCAGAGCTGGACGCTGATATAACACAGACGGAAAAGCCGAAAATTCATGCGTCTGGCGAGGACTATTCAGAAGCTGTGCTGGCGCCGCAACATGAAAAAGGCATGGCGCGTTCCGTAGACCTTGCCTGACACATGGGATTCAGTAAACCGAGTATCAGCCACGCGGCAGGCATTTTACGGGATGGCGGCTTTTTGACGGTAGACGGAGCTGGATACCTCCATTTGACGGATACGGGCAGAGAATCATAACAAAGCGATCTGTACTACTCCATTCTAAGGCTCACTCATTTAACCCATAATTTAACCCATATAAAATGGTACAAACTTGGTCAAATCAGGACAAAAGGAAATACCCCGGAAACCGTGATTGTTTCCGGGGTGTTTGCATGTTGGAAGAAAGATTAGCGCTTGGAGAACTGAGGCGCCCGGCGGGCGGCCTTGAGGCCGTATTGAAATAGTTTGTGGTCTGTTTTTCCTTGATATTTCAAGGGTTTTCGGCCCTTGCACCCATCGGTTGTCCTATTCATTAACACAAAAATAGGTGGCACCATCAGTTCGGAGCCTCCTGATGAAACGCTGCACTAACAGCGTTCAGAAGTTCTCTCGGCTTATTATACTTGATTTTAGCGTAAATGTCCATAGTTACCTTACTGTTTCCGTGCCCGGCAAGATACTGAACGGTCTTCGGATCGACGCCGGCATGGATCAGGTTTGTAATATAAATATGCCGTAAAAGATGGGGGACACGTCGAAGCATATTTCTATGCCTTGCTTCTGACTGATCAGTTGAACGAGCATCTTATGGAAGTCGATCAGCGCGCCAAAGAGATGTACGACCGGCTGACGGAGCAGATGGTTGCCGCCAGTGGCATCACCGAGCAACTCAAAGCCGAGGATCGTTCAATGCTCACCTGACAAACGAGGCAAAGACCCGTTTCAAAGAACTCATGCAGTGCCATGACACCGTCAATGGAACGATGTCCCTCGAAAGCTTCCGCTCCGGATTTCAGCTGGGCGTCATGCTGATACTGGACGCAGTTAGCGAGAACAGCAAAACCGTGTACGACCTATAACCTGCACCTGCCGCATCCGAAAGGGTACGGCAGGCATACACTATTCACTTCGATTGATTAGCCAATCAAACATCAGTCTTTATATATGTTTGATAAGCTGAACAAATTGATCCCATCCTAATGCAATAGTGATAATTGAACCTATTAGTCCAATCAACGTAATCAACTTACTTATAACGTTAAATACTTTGCTTCCAGTTGCGACTTGAGTATTTTTCAAGCTGATTACTCCACACCAGAAAAGAACATCTATTGGTAATACAACTATCTTTCGGATTCCTGCTCCAAAGCAACTAATTGGGTTCCACAACAACCGTCGCTTACTTTCGATTGCTTTTTCGAGATTTGAATCGTGCTTTGCAAATGAATCACAGCAGTATCCAACCAGGTTAGCATAGCGCTCGCCCATAAGAGGGTTATACGGTATTTCCCTCGCCATACTACGCAATTCGGGCAACACATTCACTATTAATTGATAATTAGACACTTGGAAACCTCTAAGCGGATCACGGAATGCCGCAATTATTCCATCTGTGCCTAATTCTCTTTGAATGTCGTCCGAATTACGGATGCAATATGTGTAAAGAGCTTCATCAAACTGTTCTTGCATCAACAGCTTTTCCGCAAACTCCACGAAGATGTATGTGTTCTTTATAATCCGTGCACCACATCCTGATCCAACACTTTTTTTCGTTCCTTCCAATCAGGCATGTAATTACTTAGGAACATATAAAACTGCTTACTGTGATTTGGGTATAGAAAATGTGTGAGTTCGTGAAGCACAACATAATCAATACATGCCACTTTTGCTTTTAACAGATATAAATTAAAAGTAACTGCATCTCGGTCAACGCCGCAGCTTCCCCATAGAGTCTTCATTTTGCGAACATATATCCGGGGCTTCTCAACGCCATACTTTTTGATAACTGGATACCAATGGTCAACACGTTGTGTCAGCAAATTTATAAGCTGTTTTTTCCACCATTTTTCAAAAAGGCGCAGCATTTTTCCCTGATCATTAATATCCGTGGTTTTAATAATAATGGTTCTTCCTTCAGAATACACCTGATTCACGGCATCAGACAGCACAGAAAAAACCATGTCCTTCCCCAGCATCTGGATTGAATAGCCATTCCTGATCTCGTTGGTAGCTGCGTAACCAGTTGTCTTTTTGAATCCCTCCAGTTTTTTTCGATCCAGGACGCTTTCTCAGCAAGGTACATTGCAATCCATTCATCAGGAGCACTTTCAGGTAATGAAAGCGATACAGACAGATCCGGATATACTTTCAAGCGGCAAGTCTTCATCTTTTTTCTGTCGATTCGGACAGGCCACGGATTCCCGGATGGCAGAGAAACAGTGACGATCTCCATGTGATCAATAACCCTTTTTCGCAATCATCATTATCTCATCAATAATGATATCGATCGTATCTAGAGACCAGTCAAGGTTGTGCGCTTCCATATAATCAAACAGGAGATCATCCAGTGATTTCTTTATATTACGGTGGACAATCACATTATCACGCCAGTCTCTCTTTGCGTTTGAAATGATAACTTCCTTAACTGCCAGCGCAAGTGCTCCCAAATCCTCACCCTCTGGGTTTTCGACTACACCAGTCGATTTCTTTAATCCGGAACAAATCGCGCAATAGAATGCTTTGGCATCCCCATCATCAACGATGTTTTCAGGATATGTGGTAGAACTTCGCCCGGCCCGATAATCTTCCGCCATGCTTTCCATGGCAGATAGGTATTTCTCACTGTCTCGCTCTGCAAGATACTCCTGGATCGTCTTGTTGATGCGTTCCATAAAGGTCATATACAGAACGGGGTCATCGAAACGGCGGCTTTCCAGTATTTCAACCTGCCTTGTTTGGATAGCCTCTGCCTTCGCCTCTTTCGTTCCCAGCCGCGCTAATTGTTCCTCCATCTTTTCCTTATTGGATATATCAAGAGGCTCAATGATCATCTTGACATCTTCCGCATTGACATATGTGTTCAGCAGCTGCCGGATGCCATCTTCATATTGAGAAAAATCGACGCTGTCGTTAAAGCGCAGGGAAACGCCGTCTTTCAGTTTCTTAAAGAACAGGTAGTCTTTTCGATATTGTTCCGCCTGCTTGATGCCGACAAGTTCAAACAGCTCATAGCTTGAGTAGAGAAAATCAACCCGTTTGGCAAAGGCTGAAAGCCTTTCGTAGAATCTTAAACGTATCTCATTTTTCCGCAGGTGTTCCTGCCAGACATTTGCGCTGCTTTCGTTCTTATCAATTCCCTCAAATATTTCCCAAAGCGCTTTGTAGGCATTTTTCAACCCGGTTTTCTCGTCCTCCACGGATGCAACCGCAGCCTGAATATCTTCAGGATCAAAAGCATCCATACCGGCTTGCGTATCCGAATACAAGTCAAGAGCAGAGTTTAATTTTTTAAATATGCCGATGTAGTCAACAATCAGTCCAAAATCTTTGTTCGCATATACCCGGTTCACGCGGGCAATCGCCTGCAGGAGTGTATGATCCCGAAGCCTTTTATCCACATAAAGAACAGACGCAATCGGGGCGTCAAATCCAGTCAGCAGCTTATCCTTGACAATCAGAAGGTCAATCTCGCCTTCCGGATCAACAAATTCTCCTGTGACTGAATCTTCATATGCTTCATAGTTGTTCTTATACAGCGGATCGATTTCCTTCTTAAAGAATTCTCCGATGATCTTCTTGGATTGCGGCGTGTTCTGCTCATCATCGCCCTCGCTCCCGCTGTTCGGCGTAATAACAACCGCGGGCGTGATTCCGCCCAAGTCACGGAGTTTATAAAACATCTGCACCGCCGCCATTCTCGAGGAACAGGTAAGGATAGCCTTGAAGCCCTTCGGTTTCACATAGTTCAAAAAGTGTTCGTGCAAATCGAACGCAATCATATTGAGCCTGTGATTCGTTTCTGCCACATAGACAAAACCTCTATATTTCTTTTCCAGATCCTTTCTCGCCTCTTCCGACAGTCCGACGGTAATATATTTCAGGTGCGCGTTAATCTGCTCGCTGGTCACTTCCTGCGGCACCACCCGTCCCTCATACACCAGCGGCACCGTAACCTTGTCATCGATAGCGTCTTGAAGCGTGTAGCTGTCAATCAAAGCTCCGAACTTATCAAATGTATCCTTTTTCGGGCGAATCTCCCGCTGGTCATTTGACGGAGCTTTTTTCATCAGCGGCGTTCCGGTAAAGGCAATCTTGGCGGCATTGGGCAAAACCTTGTTCATATACATATTCAGTTTCCCGTACTGCGTACGATGGCCTTCGTCGATAAAGAGGAAAAGATTCGGGTCGGGATTGCAGTAATCCTGTTTGATGGCAGCTTCAAACTTGTTGACCAGTGCAGTGATAACGGTATTGCTGTCATCCTTCAGTAGTTCAATCAATCCTTTTCCGGTTTTTGCTCTGTGCGGCACCATTTGCGTATGGATAAAGTTATCCCGAATTTGCTTATCCAGATTCACACGATCCGTAACCATGACAAATCGCGGCTTCTGGATGGGACTGCCCGATTTCGTGCTTTCCCGAAGGATCATCTTTGTGAGCATGATCATGGTGATGGTTTTGCCGCTGCCCTGCGTATGCCAAACGACGCCGCTTCGGGTATTGGCCCCGTCCTTCAGCAAAATGCGATCCATACACTTTTTAACCGCAAAATACTGCTTGTACCTACAAATCTTCTTTATGTTGTTATCATAAATAATAAAGTTTCGAATCAGATCCAGCAAACGATCCGGATAGAGCAGGGATACCAGCGCCCGGTCCTGCTCTTGAATCTGACCATCCGGAGAGCATCGTTTACACCAGTCATTCAGCCATTCTTTATCGTCCTCATGCCAGGAAACAAAATGCTTTGACGGTGTTCCGCAGGTACCATACAAAACCTTGTTGGGGTTCACAGCAAGCACTAGCTGGGAATAACGGAAGAGGTGGGGAATATACTCCTCACCCTGATTGCGGATATTCTGACTGACCCCTTCCATGACATCCACGCTGGATTTTTTACACTCAATCACAACCAACGGGATACCATTGACCAATACGACAATATCCGGACGGGCAAATTTCCCGTTCAGACGTTCTACCTCAAATTCGTCTGTCACCTGGAAGATATTGTTTTCCGGATGATCGAAATCGATGTAATTGATGTCAAAGGATTGTGTAGATCCATCCGGCAAGGACTCCTCAAGGCTTTTGCCCGTGCAAAGAAGATCATAGATTTCCTTGTTTGCGGCATACAGCCCTGCCGTGCTGTACTGGTCGAGCGCCCGGATCGCTTTGGCCACCGAGCCTCCGGAAAAGATCCGCTGGCCGGATGCAAAAGGATAAGTCTGCCTGCCGAGGAACTCCTGTAATTCATCGGCAAACAGAACCGCTTTGCGAGATCCGCGTTTTCGCTCAGCCTCTCCGCGAGGAACAAAAGTATATCCGAGCTTTTCTATCACCTTCAGCGCTCTGTCCTGCGATTCCGGACGCTCGTTGAAAATCGTATGGTCTGGCATAGCGCCGCCTCCTGTTAGTAAAATGCGCTGGGTTATTTTGCTTTCACAAGTTCCAACTGTACCTTGGTTCTCTTAGTAAGAGAATCCACCATAGACATTTTGCAGAGTATATCTTTTACAGCTTGATCCAGACTACTGCCTTCTGAGTAATTCGCTGGCTCAATAAAATTGACGCGGTTATGTGTAATCAGGTCCTTTACCTTATCACGCTTTCCTTTTTGGTAGACCGCAATAGAATAGCCTCCGTTGACCTTGACAAGCTTCATGCATGGCACATCAGTCAGCCCATCACCTATGTAGATCATATTCCGGAACGGAACACGTCGGTCATCCTCTGGCGTGTATTGGTTGAGGTCAACGTCATTGGAGATATCCAGAACACCCTTGTTAATGCGAAAAAGGAACTGCGTTTTTGTGGTGTAGTTTACCGCATTCTTTGGCCAGCAGGCAACGTCGTTCTCATTATAGAGGAACTCGCAGGCAAACACCTCTCGAAATGCGCTGTACACGCTTGAGCCTTCGATAATCTCGTGAAGCCCAGAAGAAATGATCCCAGCCACCGCGCGAGGAATTATGTACTACGTGATGTTCGTTTTTTGCCATTGTAAACTCCTTTATGTTTTCCTTAAAATACGCTCGCAAGCCCTTTTAGCAAGATCTGCATAAGGGTCTGCTTCTTATTATGCTGTAGTTCCACTTCACGCTGATGAAGGGTGATAAGGTGGTCGAGGGAGTGAAAGAAAGCTCCAACTCGCTTCTGCTCGGCTAAAGATAGGACTGGGATGGGTGTCTCCTTTACTTGCTCAATGGTGTAATGGGCAATCGTGCCAACATGAGAAATGCCAGACAAATATTCTTTGAATCCTGGCGACACAAAATAAAAATATGTAAAGTAAGGGTCAAGCAAGCCATTTCTGCGTATCCATATCAAATCAGCATCTTTTGAGTATAAAGGGGCATTATTCGGAACATAATAGGGCGTTCCGACACTCCCTCCACCAGTTATAAAATGTCTCCCTCTTGCGGTTTTCCAGAAACGGAGGATAGTCTCTCAAAGAGTTCTTTGGAGATAAATGCCTTCTCATTTTCAGTCCCGTTAAATGCCGCCATGACATCACTGGAACGGAAGAAAGGTACTCCATCGGCCCTCCATTCATCCTTGTGAACCCGTGATGCAGACAGAATTGCAGTTATCTCTCCCAACTTACGCTGTTCCCAAGGTGTAGTAAAGCCTGGAAACCTGACTTCCGGAATCAGAGCACCCTTTCGAGGGAACAGCTTTTCCATGCAGGTCTTTTTCAGCTCACGGTACTGCTGTTCCTTCCGCTGATACAGTTCAATCGTTTCGTCACATTCTTTGAGGATTTCGGCTATCTTCTCCTGTTCGCGCAGCGGCGGTACCGGAAGTATACAGTTGTAGAAATCCCTGCCTGTCAAGTTGAGAAGGCCGTCATCCCGGACACCATGGTTGATCAGCCGGTACAACTGATGGTTCAGAAATCCGCTGACAAAAAGCTGCTCATAGTATTCCGGACAGCCCTTTACTATGCGGAAGCTCTCAAATACATTGGGAACCGCCGCCGCCTCACGATCATTTAGGCGGTAAATACATCCCTGCGGATACAGATTGGAATTTCCCTTGTTGTAAGAAAAGTCGCCCTTATGGAGCACGATGTACTTTTCGTACTGCTTTCCGGACAGTTCCTTGCCGAATTTTTCCGCCTGATTGACAAACCCGACACCGGAAGAAATACTGACGGTTTCATACTGGCTTGTCCCTGCGGTTTCGGTCAGTTCTTCCACAATATCGCTGAGTCTGGTAAGCTGCCAATCGTTCGGCAGGATTCCTATAGGCGTTTTCTTGTATCCTTCGGGAACGATACCTCTGTAAATATCAGCGATTCTCTTTTTAATCTCACTATCCATATCGTTTTCCTATATCTATCAGGAATTGTACAGCGCAGCAGCGAGGCTTGCATCGTGCGAGATGAGTCTTGCTAAGGTATAGGCTGCGAAAGATGCCGCGCTTACGATAAAACGATAAAACAATTCAGAACTGTTTTTGCCCATTGGCATCAGCCTCCTTTTGATATTTTTAGATTGTGCGAATACGATGCAAGCTGCTGCTGTCTCCACAAGCAAGTGGCTAATCAGGGCTGATCCATGTCTTCGATCAGCTTGTCAAAATCACTTCGGTATAGCCGATCCTGCATGATGCGATACTTCTCAAACTCACTTTCCGCAAATGCTTTGGCTACCTCGGTCGAGACTTTTCCCGGATTATCCAGAATCTCCCGCTCGTTGAACTGGAGAAAAGCGTTCAGACGGTTGGCCCAATCCTCCATCGTCATAGGAATGTGCCGACGGGCCTGCAGCTCTGCATAATCCAGATACAGCGTGACAATCCTGTTTAGCTCGTCAAGCTCAGAAAAGGTCAGATAATTCTTGGCAATGCTGACATCGCTTTTCACGATTTTCCCATCGGGAGCCTTCTTCCATGTTGAAAGACCCATGTGTTCCTTTTCCGCATTGGCACGCTCAACAATAACCTCCGCAGCCGTGTGCCCATGAATGGCAAAATGCAGCTTGTTCTGCACGGTAGCAAAAAACTTCTTTGTCGTGGGTGAGTTCTTATCATAATCCATCGCTGTTGCGTAGATATCGGTTATCTTTTGGTAGAAACGGCGTTCGCTGGCCCGGATCTCCCGGATCTCTTCAAGGAGATGCTCAAAGTAATCTTCCCCAAGAAAAGCTCCGTTTTCCATGCGTTCCCGGTCCAGAACATATCCACGGATAGAAAACAGCTTCAAAACACGATTGGCCCAGCGGCGGAACTGTGTCGCCCGCTCAGAATCCGTCCTGAAGCCTACCGCGATAATTGCTTCCAAACTGTAGAACTTGGGATGATAGGTCTTGCCGTCGGCGGCAGTTCGTGCAAATTTTGCACATACTGATTCTTCGTCCAGCTCTCCCTCCTGAAAGATGTTTTTCAGGTGTTTAGTGATGCCGGAACGGTCAATCCCATAGAGTGCAGCCATCATATCCTGCGTGGCCCACACATTTTCATCCGCATACAGCACTTCGATACTGTCAGCTTCGGATTCCGCTGTGAAGGACAGGAATTCCGATGCGCTGCTGCGAATCAACAACTCTTTTTCATTCATAGCCCCAGCTCCTTCAGGCAAGCGTCCATTTTGACCTCTGCTTCTGCGATTTCTGCTTTTAACCGAGCAATATTTGCCTGAATATCCTCGATATCGAGCAGCTCTTCCTCCTCAAATGTATCTACATATCGCGGAATGTTGAGATTGTATCCATTGGATTGAATCTCTTCCAGCGTGGCAACATGAGAAAATCTGGGCAGCTCCGTTCGCATGGAGTAAGCGTGTAGAATATCATCCACATGCTTCTGCTCCAACTCGTTTTGACGCTTTGCTTTTATATATCGCAGGTTTCCTTCTTCGTCTTTCTTGCTTGCGTCAATAAACAAAACATCTTTCGTCAATCGATTCTTTTTGAATACGAGGATACAGGCAGGTATTGGCGTGCCGTAAAACAGATTTTCCGGAAGGCCGATTACAGCATCCAGCAGATTCTCTTCAATGACGCGTTGGCGAATTCTTCCTTCTGCCGCCCCCCTGAACAGAACCCCATGCGGTGCAACCGCGGCTACTCTGCCCCGCACAGACATACTGGCAATCATATGGAGCAGAAACGCCCAATCGCCTTTACTTGCCGGCGGAACGCCCCAGTCGAAACGATGGAACTTATCCAGCTTTGCTTCCATCTTGAATTCTTTTTTCCCTTTCCCGCTGGATTCTCCGCCCGGGTTAAATCCAGAAGCCCATTTATCTTTGGAAAAGGGCATATTTGCAACTACCGCATCGAATGTAAGGATGTTACCGTCCGAATCCTTAAAGATCGGATTTGCCAAGGTATCTCCCCATGCAATCTTGGCATCACGTATCTCATGGATATACATATTCATTCTGGCCATGGCAACAGAAGATCCGTTGACCTCTTGCCCAAAAATCGAAACAGCTTTTGCGTTTTTGTTCTTAGCAGCTTTGATCAGCAGCGAACCAGAACCGCATGTTGGATCGTAGACGCGCTCGCCGGGCTGAACATCAACGATGCGAGCCATAACCTCAGAAACCGCAGCCGGTGTATAGAATGAACCGGCCTTTTTCCCTGCCATGCTTGCAAACTGACCAATCATATATTCATAAGCGTCGCCAATCACATCCGCGGGAATTTGACCTTCCTTCGCCTCTATCATTGAAGGACGAAGATCCAGCGTAACGAAATCCTCCAGAAGGTCGCGGAGAATTGCATTTTTATGTTCCCGTGTTCCAAGTGAGGTTTCACTGTTGTAGTCTACCGCACTTAAAACTCCGGCGAGCTGCTGGTAGTTATCGTCTTCAATGTGCCGCATGGCAACATTGATGAGTTGACCGATATTATCGGAATAGCGCTGGTCATAAAGAGACTGAAAAGAACAATCTTCAGCCACCGTAAACGGAAGATATCGTTTTTGTCTTTCCAAACGGATACCTTCATATTCCAGCATGAGTTTCTCGACTTCTTCCCGGTATGAATCGCTCAGATACTTAACAAACATAATCGGAAGGACATAATCTTTGTAATTTGCCGCATCGATGGTATCCCGCAGAGTGTCGGCGCCGCGCATCAGCGCATTTTCAATATCTTTTCTGGTGGTCTTGTTACTCATGGGAAAATCCTCCGATCATTTTGTCAATAACTGACTCTGTGTACAAGCTCTCTTGTTCTATAAGGCCTCTGTATAACCGCTCTCGCTGCTTCGCAAGATTGTTTATCTCGATCAGCATCTTCTGTTTGTCCAGAGGGATAACCGGGATTTGCAGATTTGAAATAGTGTTTACTGTGATGGATCTGTGTGTGTAGCTGTCTTCCGCGCACAGCTTCTCTGTCAGACTTCGGCGAGATAAGCAAAGCTGTAAATACTCGGGTAGGAATTGCTTGTCTTGCAATCGAATTAGAGCCAACTGAGAAGGAACGACCATTCCAACATTTTCTCTCTCGATAATCGTTGGAAAGATCGGTGCAAATAAGCGTGTCACAACATCTCCTTTACAAGTGAGCTGATCCGCCGCAAGAATGTCTTTTGATAAGAAATCTTCAAGCCCTGATGTATTAATGCTGCCTCTTCCTTCTACCGCGCGCAGAGTCAGCCGTGTGTACTTCATGGTAGGCTCTCCCTGTTTGGCTTCTTTACGACTCAGAACTATGCCACTCTGAACCGAAGCAATTTCGGCCAGCTTTACATTCATACAACTCACCTCCAAACAAGTCAGGCCCGTCCGAATATGGACGGGCCTTAGGTTCGCCCTTAGGAGTGGTGAATCTCCGGGCAGCAGTATGCACAACCATCGGCGCGTTCATAATACCGCCTTGCCGCCTTCAGCGCTTCCTGCGCAGTTGCAAAATCGCCAAGATAGATGCGATTGCTTTCGCTGGGAAGCCATGAGCAGGTGGCGCGATGCACTTCGTGGTCACCGTTAGGCTGCGCATTCTTGTTCACATAGAACCTCATCGCTGCATCCTCCTTCCTCGAAGAGTGACAAGCCTGCATTGACAGAATGCCTCTTCTCTGGTAAGATAAGCACGGTATGAAACCATCATTTGCAGGAAGCTCTCAGGACAGTTGCCGCTGTTTTGGGAGCTTTTCTCTTGTCCTGCGCTGATGGTAACACAAAAAACATACCCTGTCAATATAATTTTTTGTCGTGAAGCGCGTCATTCCGAGATAATGACATATTTTTATGATCTTATCTTTTCCAAGTGTTAATGATTAGCGATTTCTCCGAAATCGCGCATCCGCGGAATTTCACATTCTGCAATCAAAGGGGTTTGGGTTTTTGTGCCCTTTTGCCTCCATTGGCTGTTCGGATCTCTATCCCCACCACCTGATGATGCAGCTGCCCAGTGTGATGGTGGGGAAATCCTCTTGCAGAGTGTGATACCCGGCATAGATGAGGGCTATCTTTGGTATGCCGTTCTCTCGGAGAAAGGCGTTGATGTAGCTTTTTTAGTCCCGACGCCGAATGGCTATGGTAAATCCATTA
>CAYLXH010000067.1:0-11634 GCA_964387535.1 uncultured Butyricicoccus sp.
TTTGGCCCGGTAGTTCAGTTGGTTAGAACGCCAGCCTGTCACGCTGGAGGTCGTCAGTTCGAGCCTGATCTGGGTCGCCAATGCTGCTATAGCTCAGTCGGTAGAGCGCATCCTTGGTAAGGATGAGGTCGGCAGTTCAAATCTGCCTAGCAGCTCCAATTAACGCCTGATTCCAATGGAATCAGGCGTTTTTTCTAACTTTTTTGAAATATAAAACTTCCTGATTTTGGAATTGAAAACATTTGAAAACAATTCAGCATATTATCAGGCTTTTTCTCCTAATACTTTTGACATTTGGAGAAGCGGTTCAACGATTTCGGGAGAATTTTTCAGCAGCTGCATGAGCTGTTCCATGGATGCCCCCATGGACGGTTCGGAGGCTGCTGTTTTTGTTTCTGCAGGTTCTCTGGAAGCAAAGAAATGGTCATTGATCTTTTTTGCCAGACGCTTTCTGTCATCGTTCATGATGTGAGAATATACATCCGTGACCATGTTGGCCTGTGCGTGTAGTATCGCCTTGTAGCGCTTTGATGTTACCACGCTGATCTTCAGCTTCGTACGGGTGCTGCTGTGAAAAACGACATATGCTCCGCAATCAGCTTTTTCAGCTTCTGAGCAATCTGATGATCTTCATACGGTCTGTCGTTTGGTTGGGCGACAACCATCTTGTAGTCCTGATACTCATCCTCGAGGTCGGCCTTCATTTGTTCCTGATATTTACGATTTTCTAGCAGAGCATTGACAACGGTTGTAGGGGTGTAAATTCTTCGTACACTGCTTTCCGTCTTTGGTGTTTTCAGGATAAGAGAAGTAGGACTGTTTGTTTTCTTCCACTCCGGGCACGTGAAGAAAATATCACTTCGCCCTTGCTTTTCAGAGAAGCAATGATTTTCTTTGTGCTGCGATCCTATTCTTTTTTGATACATAGATAAGATTCATCTTTTTCAACTAGTTGCGATCCCATATGGATGCAATCCCAAGTCTGACCAAGAATTTCTCTGATTCGCATGGACTGCCAAGTGCAAGATACATATATAGTTTTCATATTGGATCTGTACAGACCTCTAGTGCATAGCTTGCTTCTGTATCTGTTCACGCGTCGCACTGCTGTACTTTATGGCGTGAGAGCTCGACTGCCATGACCGGATTCGTACCTCTGAGATAATCCCAATGGATTGCCAGTTTCAAACACTTGCCAAAATGGTATGGACTTTTTCAATGAATCTGAATGAGATTACATGGTTCTCGTGTTCACGTCCCTTATTCTGCCCAGTGCTCCAACACGTACTGGTTATCTTGCATTCTCGACTAGGGATATTTGAAAGTATTTTGGATGATCCGGTGTAAAGGGACTCACCGAGTTCTTCTTCTGGTTTGATCATTGTTATTCGTCCGGCGTGCACTGTCAGTGAAGAGTCTCAGAGAAGAGAAACAGTCCCAGTTTATCATGTCAAAAAAATGATGAAAAATTTATCTATTCTTATGAATTGACAAAATGCAACACAGTGATAAAATATAATTACTTTTATAAAATATTTAATAAAATAATGTAAATATAAATGCGGTATAAAAGAAGCAAGCGAGGAAATTTCGCAAAAACCAATTCATAGTACGGCGGTTTTCCGCCGAATGGAAAAACAGTGAATCAATGCATTTCCGATGGTTCGAAAAAGGCGGTATTAAAGTGTAACAATGTTTCCTCTAAAATAAAAATACAAAAACAAACGCCAAAACAACGGCGGGAGAAGAAGGAATTTGAATTAAGGAGGAAACAGCAATGAATGAAAACTGGTTAGGGCTCGAGGACAAAGTTGTTATCGTAACAGGCGGAGCATCCGGCATCGGGAAGCATGTCATAGATACTCTTCTGAGCGTCGGTGCAAAGGCAGTGATCGTTGATATGAATGTTGAAACGGGAACCGAACTAGGTGGCGCTTATTGTGTGCAGTGCAATGTTACGGACAGCGCGAGTGTACAGGCCATGGTGGATACTGTTGTTGCAACGTACGGAAGAATTGATGCATTGGTGAACAATGCAGGGATTAATTTGCCGCGGCTATTGGTAGATGTTGCCGGAGAAAAACCGCAGTATGAATTGAATGATGAGTCGTTCAATAAGATGTTTGCGGTCAATGTTAAAGGTGTTTTCTTGTGCGCACAGGCGTGTGCAAAACAAATGCTCAAACAGGGGAAGGGCGTCATCGTGAATATGTCTTCCGAGTCCGGCAAGGAGGGCTCCCAAGGTCAGTCGGCGTACTCGGCGACGAAGGGCGCGGTTGACAGTTTCACTCGTTCCTGGGCAAAAGAACTGGGGAAATACAACATCCGTGTTCTCGCATGCGCACCAGGCATTATGGAAGCGACCGGACTGCGTACAGCGGCGTACAACGAGGCGCTAGCCTATACCCGCGGCTGTAAGCCGGAGGAATTATCCACTGATTACACCAAAGTGATTCCGATGGGACGTGACGGCAAGCTGGATGAAGTAGGAGATCTGGTGGCATATCTGATTTCCGATCGTGCGAGCTATATTGCCGGAACAACGATCAATATTTCCGGCGGTAAATCCCGCGGTTAAGTTACATTCATAGAAAAGGAGTGCTGAGAGATGAAAAGCCTGTTTCATGAGAATCGAATCGCGATGATCATACAGTATTTTGGGAAATCCCCTGTGGTATCGGTCAGCCTCCTTGCTTCTCGGCTTGGTGTCAGCGAACGGACGATCCGCAATGACATCAAACAGATCAATCAGGAATTACAGGATTGTGCCATCATTGAAGGTTCCCAGGGAAAATACAGCTTGCGAATCTTTCAAGCAGAACGGTTTCGGGAGATTTTTTCGGAGCTGATTCAGGCAGATGACTTCTTGAACTCGTCGCGCAACCGGATGGACTATCTATTTGGGAAGCTAATGCGAACCGAAGGACCGGTGTTGACGGATGAGCTTGCCTATGAGATGAATGTCGGGCGGACCACGTTGGTTGGGGATCTGAAAAAGCTGCGAACGGAGTTGGAGCCGTACCAGTTATCCATTATTGGGAAAACCAGCAAAGGGTTGCTGCTGCATGGAACAGAGAGCAACATTCGCAAATATGTTCTGGATAATGTGTATGAGTCGATCTATAAAAAGTATCCGATGGATGAGGAGATTGAACAGATAATCGCGGAAGCATTTGCGGCGAATTCGTTTGAAAAAAGTGTGAGAGAATCCTTTGAACGTTTTGCCACACTCATGCTGGATCGGTTTTTGAATGGACATGATATCGGAACGCTGCCGTCAAAATTTTATAATTTGACGGCACGACCGGAGTTTGTCATGGTCGATGAGTTGTTGGAACGGATCGGTGACAGTTTGCGAATCACGTTTCCGGTGGAGGAAAAGCTGTTTGTATTTCTTCCGATTGTTGGAATGCGGACTCCGGCAGATATTCAGGACATGCACTCCATTGCATTGGATGAGAAAATACGGCCGCTGGCGAAACAGATTCTGTATCAGATTCACACGGAGATGAATGTGACAATTCGTAGCGGAGAGTTCACAGAAGAATTTTTGTATCATCTGATGTTTATGATTAATCGACTGAGATTTGGTGTACGTCTTCGAAATCCGATGGTGGAGGATCTGAGGGACAAGTATCCGCTGGCCTATCAGATGGCGGGTATTGCGTCTCGGGTGATCGCCCGTGAATGTGGATTAGCAGTCACCGAGGATGAACGTGGTTATCTGGCCTCGTATTTTGGGGTATTCCTCACGGAAAATGACCTCAGACAGAGCAAACCATTTCGCGTCGCAGTTGTCTGCGGAACGGGACGGGTGACGGCCCGACTGGTTGCGGTACAGCTGAAAAAAGTGCTGGACAGTTCGGCAGAGCTGACATTGCTTGCCGACGAAAAGGCAACACGGGAGCTGTTGAATCAATTCGATATTGTCTTGACCACAGTGGCCCTGACGTGTACCTGTGACAGGCCGATTATCCGGATTCATGAGATCTTCAATGACCGTGAACTTCTGCATAAAATCGAAAAGGCGAAGTATTGGGATGCCGTGGATGTGCCTATTTTGGACAACAATTGGTTTGTCATGAATGGGCTGCTGGATGAAAGCCGCTTTTTTCGATTGGATGGAATCGGCAATTATGAAGAGGCAGTTCAATATATGGTAGAGAGCCTGATCCAGCGTGGGCAGTTGGACAACGGCTTTGCACAACGGCTCCAGGAGCGCGAACAAAAGGGAACCATGGTTTTTGATCACTCGATCGCGATTCCACACAGCATTCAATACGCAAATGATCATATGGTGCTCGCGATCGGTGTCTTTCATGAGCCTCTGGCGTATCGTGACCATGAGATACGAGTTATTTTTCTGCTTGGTCTTCCGGAACAGCTGCCGTTGGACGACGGGATGTTGATTCGGGTTTATGACGAGATGATCACCATTGCACAGGATGAGGAAATGCTGGACAAATTGGCGTCGGCAACTTCTTTTTCGGAGCTGCTCCGCGCACTGTATCGTCAGGCTGGGGAATGAATGGAACATACATATACACAGCAACCATAGGAACGGAGGAACCGGAATGCTGAAACTGGGATTGCTGATTGCGGCCGCATTTGTACTGCAAATTCTGTTGAGTATGATGCAGATGCGCCATTTTTCCAATGAGTTTATCAAACTGAGACGACAGGGACGTGTCGCCTGCGGGCGGAAGTCCGGCGGATTTCATGCCGGAGCGATTGTAATGTTTCTTGTCGATGAGGAAGGCCGCATTCAGACTGCACGCAAGCTGGAAGGCGTTACCTGCCTGGCACGGGTACGCCCGCTGAACGGGCTGGAGGGACGACTGGTCGGTACGCTGACGGAAAAAGACGGACCGAAGGGGCACCGAAATCTGTGCAAAGCCATCGCCGATGCAGCCTTGACGTACAACAAGTTTGTCTCAGGAGAAGAGATTGCGACGCCTCCGTCTCCCTTCCAAAAGGTCGGCATTTCTGTCGGACACCTGTTCCAGGGCAGACGAGTGGCCGCAAAATAAGAAAGGTGGAACATTATGGATACTATTGTAACTTTAGCCTCTGGTTTTATGAACCTGTTTGCACTTGGCGGCGAGCAGTTTATGAGCTGGGTCACGGGCATCATCCCGACTATTATCATGCTGTTGGTTCTGATGAATGCGATTATCGCGCTGGTTGGCGACGAAGCGGTCGCAAAGCTAGCCAAAGTGTGTACTGGAAATCCGCTGCTGCGCTATATGCTGCTTCCGTGGGTGAGCGCGTTCATGCTTGGCAACCCGATGGCTCTCTCGATCGGAAAGTTCATGCCGGAGTTTTACAAACCGTGCTACTATGCATCCGCAACCTATCACTGTCATACCAACAGCGGTATTTTTCCGCACATCAATGCATCCGAGATCTTTATTTATCTGGGCATTGCAAACGGTATCACGATGCTTGGCCTGGATACCACACCGCTGGCAATTCGGTATCTGCTGGTCGGATTGGTCTGCAACTTTATTTCCGGTTGGGCAACGGAGCTGACCACAAAGTATGTGGAAAAGCAGCAGGGAGTTACGCTGAGCCGCAAGCTCAAGCTGGTAAAGTAAGAGGAGGAAAGAAAAATGGCTGATTATCGCTCCATCCGCGTCGAGAGTGGTTCCGGCGGCTTTGGAGGCCCGCTGGTCATCACACCGACCGAAAAGAAGAATAAAGTCATGTTTATCACAGGTGGCGGCGCCGAGCCGGAGTGCCTGAAGAAGATTGTCGAACTGTCCGGGTTAATTCCGGTCAACGGCTTCAAAACCAACTGTCCCGAGGACGAGCTGGCGCTGGTGATTATCGACTGTGGAGGCACACTGCGCTGCGGCATCTATCCGAAGAAGCGCATCCCGACGATTAACACCAACCCGGTTGGCAAGTCCGGACCGCTGGCACAGTTTATCACGGAGGACATTTATGTTTCAGGTGTCACGTCCAAGCAGATTGCTCTGGCTGACGCGTCTGAGGCGGAAGTCGCAGCTCCGGCAGAGGAAGTCAAGACGGACGAAGGCGTAAAGTACACCGCAGACATGAAGGTATCCGAAACGCTGGCAAAGCAGGAGAAAAAGAGTCTGATTACCGTCATCGGTCTGGGAGCCGGTAAGGTCGTCAACACGTTCTATCAGGCAGCGCGTGATGCGATTCAGACTTGTATCACGACACTGCTTCCGTTCATGGCATTTGTTTCCATGCTCATCGGTATTATCAACGGCTCGGGATTTGGCAATGCTTTTGCGTCAATCCTGACACCGCTGGCGGGCAACATCGTCGGTCTGCTCATTCTCGGCATTATCTGCTCCATTCCGGGTCTGTCCGCACTGCTCGGACCGGGTGCAGTGATCGCACAGATCGTCGGTACACTGGTTGGCGCAGAAATCGGCAAGGGAAATATTGCACCGCAGCTTGCCCTTCCGGCTCTGTTTGCCATCAATACACAGGGTGCGTGTGACTTCATTCCGGTCGGTCTGGGACTCGCAGAAGCGGAGACGGAAACCATTGAGGTTGGCGTTGTGTCAGTCATGTATTCCCGATTCCTCACGGGATGGATTCGTGTACTGGTTGCATACGCGGCAAGCTTTGGACTGTACGCTGCATAATCGGCTACTTCGTTTGGTGCAAAGTGAAATTTCATCAACCCGGATTTGTTCCGGGTTGCAGAAACAGGAATATGGAATCATTCCTGCTTCTGCAACCTGAAAGAAAACCATACGGACGAATAGGAGGATTATGATATGAAAACCATTTATGAAAATCAGGTAAAAGCACTCGGCAGCTGCGTCGAAGAATTTCAAGATGCCGGTATGTTTATTCTGTTTGGGGACAATGCACCGGAAGAGCTGCAGGATTATTGCTATTCGGTCAGTGTCAATCCGATTCAGGGAACGATTGCCGCGGGGCAGACCTTGAAGATTGGAGAGGCAGAGTACAAGATCACCGCAGTTGGCACGGAGGCACCGGTTACACTGGCAGGCTTGGGACATTGCACGATCAATTTCAGCGGACAGACCACCGTGGATCTTCCGGGTACGATCTATGTGGAACATAAGCCGATGCCGAACATCCAAGTGGGCACGATGATTCAAATTCTGGCGGACTGAACGGGGATAGAGCATGATTACACTGAATATCAGCAACGCGGGGATATGCGAGGGCGAGCTGGATAAAATGAAGGCGATCGTGGACACCGCCTATCAGACTCTGATGGAGCGCCGTGGTGCCGGACGGGAAATGCTCGGCTGGCTGAACCTTCCGTTTGAGTACGATAAAGAGGAGTTTGGACGCATCCAGGCCGCGGCCCAGCGCATTCGAGAGCAGAGTGAGGTTCTGGTCTCCATCGGAATTGGCGGTAGCTATTTGGGTGCACGTGCCGGCATTGAGTTTACCAAAGGCCCGTTCTATAATCAGCTGGTTCGGCGGGGAGAGGGGGTCGAGGTTTACTTTGCAGGCAGTAACATCAGCTCAGATTATGTACAGAACCTGTTTGCCCTGATCGGAGATCGCGACTTTTCGGTCAATGTCATTTCCAAGTCCGGCACGACGATGGAGCCGGCCGTGGCATTCCGCCTGTTCAAGGAAAAGTTGGAGGAAAAGTACGGCAAAGAAGGGGCAAGATCCCGCATTTATGCGACGACAGATGCCAACAAAGGGGCCCTGCGTGGGCTGGCTGTCCAGGAAGGGTATGAAACCTTTGTTGTGCCGGATGCAACCGGCGGACGGTTTTCCTGCCTGACTGCGGTAGGACTGCTGCCGATGGCGGCGGCCGGAATGGATATTGCAGCAGTGATGGAAGGCTGTGCAGCGGCGTGCAAACGCTATGATAATCCGGATCTGATGACAAATGATACCATGCTGTATGCTGCGACGCGTTTTCTGATGCTGATGAAGAGGAAGAGCGTGGAGATTCTTGCAAACTACGAACCGGCGCTCACGATGTTTGGGGAATGGTACAAACAGCTGATGGCCGAATCGGAGGGAAAGGAAGGAAAGGGACTGTTTCCGGTTTCTGCCAATTTCTCCACCGACCTGCATTCCATTGGCCAGTTTATCCAGGACGGTGCACGAATGATGTTTGAAACCGTGCTGTGGGTGGAACAGTCCCAGCAGGATGTGATTGTCCCGCACGATCCGGACAATGTGGACGGATTGAATTTTATTTCGGGACGCACCATGCAGTACATGAATGAACAGGCGATGAAGGGTACGCTGCTCGCTCATGTCGACGGCGGTGTTCCCAATGTGATGATTACCGTAGACAAACGCAGTGACTATACCTTTGGTGAGCTGGTCTATTTCTTCTGGAAGAGCCTCGGAATTTCCGGATATATGATCGGGGTCAATCCGTTTGACCAGCCGGGCGTGGAAGACTATAAGAAAAATATGTTTGCGTTGCTCGGCAAGCCCGGGTACGAAGAGATGAGAGCGAGGCTGGAGACTCGACTGGAAGCTTTGAGATAACAACTCCTGTTCAACTTCTTTTATTTGCCAGAGCTGCGTGAAACGCGGCTTTGGCAAATGATCGTTGCACACGGTTGCATACGATGTCAAAAAAGTATATACTGACTTTAATAAAAGATGTTTGATAAGCAGGGGAGAAGCTAGAATGACTGGTATGACAGGCGGAAAGCGGCAGAATCAGGAACGCATCATAGCGCTGTTGCAGAAGCGGCCGATTCTGACCAAACAGGAAATTGCGCAAGCCCTGGCACTCAGCATGCCGACGGCGCTGCAGAATGTCAATGAACTGCTGGAATGCGGTATTTTGGAAGAGTGCGGTTCTTCGGAGTCTACCGGAGGACGCAAGGCCAAGCAGCTTTGTCTGCGCAAAACGGCAGGGTATGCCATAGGAATTGATGTCACGCTGCATCATGTCGAATTGGTATTGACAAATTTGCTCGGTGAAATCGTTGCACGGAGCGTTCTGCAGCCGCTGTTTCGGGATGAACCCGCGTGGTATCAGACCTTGTCGGACGGTATACAGGAATTTTTGCAGAAAGAGGGCATCCGGACGGATGTGGTTCTTGGAGCGGGAATTTCGTTTCCGGGGATTATTGACAGTGAAGCGGGAGAAATTGTCCAATCTCACATTTTTGGTATCCAGCATATTCCGTTGGATCGCTTTCAGCGTGCGGTTCCGTTTCCGCTTGTGGCGGCGAATGATGCAAACTGTGCCTGCGTTGCCGAGTTGGGCCCGGACCGCACGACCTATTGTTATGTGTCGCTGAACGAGTCAGTCGGCGGTGCACTGATGTTGGATGGCCGTCTGCATCTCGGTGATACCTGGCAAGCGGGAGAGGTTGGCCATATGCTGCTGATTCCCGGAGGAACACGCTGTTACTGCGGGAAGCTGGGATGTGTAGATGGGTATTTATCGCCCACGGTGCTGACCGAGCAGAAACAGTCTCTCGAGGTATTTTTCCGGGATGTGCAGTTAAAGCAGAAGGGTGCTTGCCAGAAATGGGAGCAGTATTTGGAGCATTTGGCGATCTTTCTCACCAACCTTCGCATGATGCTGAATGTCGATCTGATTGTCGGTGGAGAGGTGGGAGCATATATTGCGCCGTATCTCACGCAATTGCAGGCCAGAGCCGCCGACTATGATCGATTTGCCCGCGATGTGGATTATATCCATCCGTGTCGCCGGACAAAGAGTGCGTTTGCCGTCGGTGCGGCCATGCTTGCGTTGGAACAATATAGCGGCCGGCTGCTGATGTGAAAGGGGTAAAACAATAGCATATTTGCAGGTTGATGGGTGGATGCCGGGATGCTATGCTTCGCACAGAACAGGACGAGTCTCCTTTTCTGTGTGATACGAATTTGGAGAATCACAAGTAGAAATGAGGACATCATGAAACAAGGTGCGATATTTGACATGGATGGAACCCTGTTGGATACCGAGCGGCTGTATCAGGAGAGCTGGAAGTATTTGGCTGGACAATATGGACAAAAGCACAATCCAGCATTCCCGCTGGCAGTCTGCGGCTCCAACGGTGAAACAATGGTAGACATTATCGGCGAATACTATCCGGAAATAAATGCCGAACAGTTTATGAACGATTGCTTTGCACGGGTGGCATATCTTGTGGAAACACAGGTACCGATCAAAGACGGAGCGCGGGAGATTCTTTCGTATCTGAAAGAAAAAGGAGTCAAAATCGCAGTTGCCAGCAGCAATTCCCATGCACAGATCGAGAAGAACATGAGACTGGCGGGACTGCTGGAGTATTTTGATGCTGTCGTCGGTGGAGACGAAGTGGTGCACAGTAAGCCGGCACCGGATATTGTTTTGCTGGCGGCAGAACAGATTGGCTGTGAGCCAAAGGAGTGCTATGTCTTTGAGGACGGAGCGAATGGCATCCATGCCGGCGCCGCTGCCGGCTGTGCTACGGTCATGGTTGTTGACTTGACATATCCCACGGAGGAGATTCGCAGGCTGTGTGTTGGCGTGTATGATAATTTGTCTGATGTTCAGCGAGCACTGGAGCAGGAGACACTGTGAAAAGCCAACGATTTGGAGAATACGTCTCAACAGATCCGAGATTGGCCTCGTTCGATTAAAAAAGTCGCCACAGGGCGGCTTTTTTGCTATAATAGGGACAATACTGTGAGGATGGGGAGAAAGGAGTTCTAATATGACGATGGAATTTCAAATATTGGATGCGATACAGCGTATACGTACGCCGGTGGGCGATGTGCTGATGCCAGCGATTTCAGCGCTTGGAAACGCCGGTATCCTGTGGATTATTCTGGCGGCGGCACTGCTGATGACCCGCAGGACGCGCAGGGCCGGTGCTGTTTTGGCGTGTGCGCTCTGCCTGGATGGTATTTTGTGTAATGTCATCCTGAAACCTCTTGTGGGACGGATCAGACCGTTTGATGTGAATACCACGGTACAGCTGCTGATTGCGCCGCCAACCGATGCGTCGTTCCCCTCCGGACACACGGCTGCGGCATTTGCGTCGGTCTGCGCTCTATGGATGGCAGGGAGAAAGAATCTGTCTGTTTCTGCGTTCGTGCTGGCGGTGTTGATCGCCTTCTCGCGGATGTATCTGTATGTTCATTATCCTACGGATATTCTTGGCGGAATTGTTGTGGGGATGTTGTGTGGAGTGCTGGGCTATGTCTGCGTTCGATGGATTGACAATTTCAAGAACATACGACGCGAGCAAGGGAAACCGTGAAGAGCGATCGGATTATGGAGAACACGGAAAAATGAGGAACAATATGACACCCGCCGCCTGAAGCAGACTTGCTGTCTGCTTCAGGCGGCGGGTGCTGTTTTAACGGTCAGGAGAAAAGCGTCAATAGCTCACCCAACAGGAACCGTTTTCGGCCGATTCCACGCACTTTTCGATCCATTTTACACCCTGCGCACCGGATTCGACATTGGGATACCAGAAATCACCGTACTCATCGTTGAAAGAACCGGTATTGGCGGATTCCATCGCGATGGCAAAACGGCGGTATAGATTCGCCCATGCTTCAAACAATCCCTCCGCATGGCCGCCGCCGATGCGATCTTCGACTCGAGCTTCCGGATACAAATAGCCGGCACCGCGCTCGAGTACGCGCACTGGTTCGCCTTCGATTTCGTATGTCATCTGGTTG
>CAYLXH010000068.1:0-11316 GCA_964387535.1 uncultured Butyricicoccus sp.
GCGGTCCGCACCGAGTCCTTGGAACACAGCTCACAGGTAAACGGATCGTCACACACAACCAGCAGTGTCTTATCATGAAAAATGCCTTTGGCAAATGTCATCTGCGCAAACTCCATCACGGAAACACGGCTACGCAGCTCCTGCACGACCTTCATCCACTGTGGTCCGCTCTCCAGCTTGACCGGCTCTGACGGTTTCTCCGGTTCCTCTCCGTCTGGAGGGGCATCGTTGTCATCCGGCATCGGCGGACGATCCTCGTCATGCTGTACCGCGTTCTGACTGCGTTCACCCGCTGTCCTCGCTGCCACTGGAATGCCTCGTTTCATGAGATCTTCCAGTGCGTCCACACGACCGCTCAACGTATCATAGTCGTCCGCCTGAAGCTGACAGAGTCGTACTATACACAGCTCTGCCTCAATGCGCCGATTTGCCGCGCGCGGCATACGCGTCAATGTCTCCTGCAAAATGCCGGCATAGGCAATCAATCGGGAACCCGGCACCCGATTTGCCAGTTTTTGAACCACAGAGAGAGAATATGCAGGGGACAACATCCCTGACACATCACCACGGCTGGTTTGCACCAGCAGCATGTCTCGAATCAGGCCAAGCAATTGATCCAGCACAGCTCCCAGCTCTCGTCCCGCTGCATAGCTTTCTCCCAGCATATTGACCGCGGCAGAGATATCATTGTCCAGCAAGCTGTCCATCAGTCCCACGACACTGTCTCCTGCCAGGATTCCAACATTGGCCGCGACAGTCTCCTCGTCAATCGCTCCCGTCGCACCGGCAGCGGTTCGATCCAGCAGAGACAGCGCATCACGGAGAGCACCATCTGCCATCCGCGCAATCATGGCCGCACCACTGTCGGTCAGCGGAATATGCTCTGCATCCGCAATCTCCTGCAAACGTCTCTGAATATCCTGTGGGGCAATCCGTCGGAAATCAAATCGCTGGCAACGCGATAAAATCGTCGCCGGAACCTTGTGAATCTCTGTTGTCGCCAGAATAAACAGCACATGAGAGGGAGGTTCTTCCAATGTCTTGAGCAGTGCGTTGAATGCACCCTGCGACAACATATGGACCTCATCAATAATGTACACACGCTTGGAAACCGTCGCCGGTGTATATCGGGTTTCCTCCCGAATGTCGCGGATATTATCTACACCGTTGTTGGAGGCCGCATCAATCTCTACGACATCCAAAATGCTTCCCTCCGCAATGCCACGGCAGGACGGGCACTGCCCACACGGGTCGCCATTGTGCGGATTGGTACAGTTGACCGCCCGCGCCAGAATCTTCGCGCAGGTTGTTTTACCGGTGCCTCGCGTACCGGTAAACAGATAAGCGTGGGAGAGGTGTCCACTGTGCAGCTGAGCCCGCAGCGTATCCGTGATATGCTGTTGTCCAACTACATCAGCAAACCGCTCCGGCCGCCATTTGCGATACAAAGCTTGATACACGTCTGTCACCATTCCTCTCTGTATGCGGAAAAACGGGCAATCGAAATTGCCCGTTTGACGCTTCCTGTTGCTCTGGGAAGCGGCGCTCCGCGCAGCCGCACACCCATCGTTGAGAGTGAGTCATACCTGTTACCTGAATGAGCGGACTCGGACCCGGCGTTCCTGCGGCACACAGCAGGTTCCGCTTAATGCTGCTCGGTTCCCCGCCTGACATGGTTCACAGTCTGCTGTTGCGAAGGACCGGATCTTCATCGTCGTTTCTGTTCAGGGCAAACAATACCACTCAAACCCGTGGATCGGAATTCACCTCTGCTCTAGCGGATTGCAGATACAGGGCACCGCTACTGCCCCGGCTAGTGCAGCCGCGCGCAGCGCCGCTTCCCAGAATGCAGAGTTTATTATACTATATTCTCTGATTTATTGCAACGATTTCTCCAAAAACTTTCATCACGAGATCTCTTCCCACAGGTCGTCCCACCAATTTTGTGCCGACTGTGTCCCCGCGCCGCTGTCTCCGGATGACTCTCCGTCTTCTTCCTCACCGTTCTTATCCTTTTCCTTCTTTTCCTTGGCTTTTTTCTCTTCCTCCTCAGCCGCACGCTGCTGTTCCAGGTAGGCCAGATACCACTCATAATACGAGCCATTCGGGCTGCTGACCGTCTGTCCCTCGCCAATCGGCTCGTTGCTGCCGGTGAAGCAATAGAATTGATCGGTCACCTCAACCCACTGCGGGAACTTTCGTGTCAGATCAAGCAGTGCCAGACCATGGTACCGCGCATGCATCGTACACTCCTTCTCCGGCACATCTTTCTTAAAGAAATAACCAGTCAGTACACGTCCGCCGCGCACGTCGCTCCGGCAGATATCCGTCGGCGCTGCGCCGCTGTCGGCACAGTACTGTGCCTCCACGAAGTTGCTCGGCTGCTTAAAGCTCTTCGGCGCCTTGTCGGCGTGCAGCTTCTGCATTACACTCGTCCATGCCCGGAGCGCAGGATTTTCACTCAGATCCGGCAAACCTTCCGAGGAGTCAAAGCCGACCCAACACGCACCGACATAATATGGCGTATACCCGGCAAACCAGCGATCCTTGTTTGCCGTCGTCGTACCGGTCTTTCCGGCGACATCTATTCCATCCATCTGCGCCATATTTCCTGTGCCGTTCTCGACAGCATTAGTCAAAAGCTGATTGACATAATACGGTGTTGACTTGGATCGTTCAAACACCTGCTCTGCCTTGTCATCTTCATGAGACAAAATTACCTTTCCATTGGCGTCCACAACCTTGGTATAGCTGTTCGCCTCGGAATACTTTCCATAGTTGGCCAACGCAGTGTATCCCTGCGCCATTTCTCGAACCGTCACGCCATTGGTCATGCCGCCCAGTGCCATCGTCGCATAATCGCGGTCCGCATCCACCAATGTCGTAAAGCCCAGCTTTTCCGTCAAAAAATCATACGAAGAATCCGGTGTCAACATTTTTAACACCTGCACTGCCACCGTATTTGTCGATTTCGCAACGCCATCCATAATGGTTGTCTGGCCATCGTATCTCCAATTTTCATTTTTCGGCCATGGAGCATCATTCAGCTCCAACACCGGCATATCCGTCACCACAGAATACGGTGTAATTAACTTTTCATCGATCGCCGGAGCATATGTGCTCAGCGGTTTGATGGAGGAGCCCGGCTGCCGCGGAGACTGCGTCGCGCGGTTGAGTACCAGGCTTTCGGTCTTTTTGCCGCGTCCGCCAACCACGCCCAGAATATCTCCATTCTTCGGATCGAGCACGATCATCGCCGACTGCAGGCTGGTTCCATCCGAGTCGGTGATATAGGGGAAGCACGTCGGATCCTCATATACGGCATCCAGCGCCTCCTGCACATCGAGATCAATCGTAGCGTAAATCGACAAGCCGCCGCTCCTGACCAGTGCCGAAGCATAATCCTCAGAATATCCCTTCTGTTCAATCAGGTCGCGTGTGACATCAGAAATCACCATATCGGTAAAATACGAGTATACGCCGCCTTCCTTGGCGCGCAATGCCTTACGCTTATACGTTAATTTTTCCGCCAGAGCGTCCTCATATTCCTGCTCCGAAATATATCCCTGGGCATACATCTCCGACAAAACCGCTTCCTGCCGCTCTTTCGCCGCTTCCGGATATTTATACGGATCATATGCTGCAGGATTCTTTGTCAGGCCCGCAAGCAATGCACATTGTGCCAAATCCAGTTTATTGACATTCTTTCCAAAATAGGTACGCGCCGCTGTCTGAACACCATAGGAATTTTCTCCGAAATAGATGATATTCACATACAATTCCAAAATGGTTTCCTTATCCAGTTCCTCTTCCAGTGTGAGCGCACGCACAATCTCCGTGATCTTGCGCTTAACCGAATAATCGTCGTCATCCGTCATGTTCTTAATCAGCTGCTGCGTAATCGTGGAGCCTCCATATCCAGCTCCCGTAGGCAACACCCAGTTCAGCGCTGCACCAAACGTACGCTTCCAGTCAACACCGTTGTGCTCATAAAACCGCTTGTCCTCAATCGCAACAAAAGCCTGCAGCAGTTCCTCCGGAACCGAGTCCTTACTGACCCATTCCCGGTTTTCCTCACTTCGCAGCGTCTGCAGAACTTTTTGTTTCCCCGCATCGTCCTCGTAATAAATCACGCTGTTAAACTTCATTGACAGGCTGTTGATGTCCAACTGTGCTTCCGGCTTAATATATACATTGATATAATAGGCCAGCGCACAGCAACAGATTGCCGTCGTAGTCAGACCGATGAGAAACAGAGACAGCACAATAAATCCGATGTTCTTAAGAATACCGCCCTTTTTCTTACTTTTTGGTTTTCGTTTCCGCTGGTGTGCCAAACTAATCCCTCCTTACGGTAATCGCAGAACGTTCCCCCGCCGGTTCGTTACCATGCTCAGTTTGTTTCATTATACCATATTGTCCGTAAAAATCCACAAAAAGTTCCATTTTCTCGGTATAAATCATAAAATTTCGGGGAATATATCAACAGGTTTATCAAAAGAAGGTTGTATTTTCCAGTCTATCCCTACAACCCTGCCAATCTATGTGTAAAGGATGATTCCCATGACCAAAACCTCTCTCACTATTCTTGCCTCCGGATTTCTGATTTTTTCCATGATGATCGCTGCATTCCTTTCTCCCGTCGAGTCCTCTCCGGTATCCGGTACACTGACCTCCGAACAGCAGCAGGTACAGCAGGCACCGCTCTATACCGTCCGTGTTTATCAAAACCGTCTTGCCATTTGCAAAGGTGCCTCACAGCAGCCATGGAAGCTCACTACGATCAACGTGGCCTCACTGCGCAGCTATGACCAGCAACTGATGCAAGCGGGATTTCCCCTGTATTCCGAACATGAGCTGACCGTCTTTTTGGAGGACTACGGAAGCTGACGGCGCTCTGTCACACATCAAAAACAGACCCCCTGGCGCTCCCGCGTCAGAGGGTATTCTTTGTATTTGGATGGCTCCGCCATCTTATCGCTTATGATATTCCGTATTCACCAGCTTGCGCACATCAATCTGATAGCGTTTAATCCGGTACTGAAGATTCTGTCGACTCATCCCCAGATCACGTGCAGACTGTGATACATTCCCCGCATTCCGTTTCAACACATCACAAATTGTCTCGTATTCGAGATACTGAATCGTGTTGTTCAATGACTTTTTCCTTCTCCCATTCTGCTCTGATACGGAAAATTCCACTGTCTGCTCCTGTTCGACGTCCTGCCCACTCTGTGGAATCACCAGGGTTCCTCTCACATGTTCCGGCAGGTACTCCGGCGTGATATACTCCGCTCCATCCGGCAGAATATTCATCGCGTGTTCAATCGCATGGCCGACCTCCCGCACATTTCCAGGCCAGTCATACTGTTTCATCACCTCCAGCGCATCCTCACTGATATCCCGAACATACCGCCCAAGCTTCTGATTGCACTCCATTACATAATGTTTGGCCAACACCGCGAGATCTTCCTTGCGTTTGCGAAGCGGTGGGATGGAAATATTTACTACGCCGAGGCGATAAAACAAATCCTGTCTCATTTCCCCTTCTGCAATCGCCTGATAAGGCGGTACATTGGTATTGGAGAGTACACGGACATTGATATGCTTCTCCGTATCGCCTCCAACTCGACGAACTACTCCTTCCTGCAGCACACGCAGCAATTTAGCCTGCAAACTGATATTCATAGAATTGATTTCATCCAACAGCAGTGTGCCATTATTGGCCTGTTCAAACAGGCCGGCACGGCTTTCCGCACCGGTATACGCTCCCTTTTCCGTGCCAAACAGCAGGCTTTCCAGCAGATTTTCCGGAATCGCTGCGCAGTTAATCGCCAGAAATGGCCCTCTCGCACGGCGGCTGGCAGAATGAATACTTTGAGCAAACAGTTCTTTTCCCGTCCCGGTCTCTCCATATAGCATAACCGAAGAGTCAGAACGAGACACCTGCCGACACTGCTCGATAACCCGCCTCATGGCCGGCGAAACCGTCACAATATCATTAAAGGAATACCGCGACGTCAATGCGCTGGAGCCTCCCTTTTTCGGCGGTTTTTCCGTCAATTCGGTCAGTTTCTGCTGCAGATCAATGACCTGCTTACTCAGCTTGTCTACTGTGCTCCAGTCAGCCATGTAACTTCCCGCTCCCAACATCTGTCCATTTCGGATAATAGGTATGGTATTGCACATGACGTCCAGATCTCTTCCATACCGCGTCCCATAATAACAGCGGAATTTAGCAATCGGCTTTCCGGTTCTCTGTACCTCCAGCACAGTGTACTCCCGGCCATCATTCATTTTATAAATCGTCGAGACATGATCTCCCTCAATATCACGCAGAGAGACCCCTTCCATTTTCTGTCCGGCATCATTTAAAAACATCAGCCGTCCTTTTTCATCATAGAGGACTACACTCTCATCCAAATGATTCAATGTATCAAAGTACACATCATGGTACACATCACACGTTGCATCACGAAATACAATCATCTGCGCTCCCTCGGGCAGATCCTCCGCCTCTGGTCCTTTACAGCGCACAACATACTCACCAAAATCAACGTTGACATAACGGGCATCGTCAATGTCATCACACAGCGCCACAAACTCTTCCGGCAGACAACAGCCCGTCAGCTGGCCGCCGCCATGCAGCAGTTGATCCCCGGCTTCATTGATTGCAAGGATGTTACGATCGTTATCCAGCACCACAGCTCCCAGTCTGCACTGAGAGAGTATCGCCAGCAGTTCCTGATTCTTCATTCTTTCCCTCCTGCTGTTCGATTATAATATTCATATTCGATTGATATAAGCTTCATTTTTATTATACTGAATTTCCTCCGCCGGAGCAAGATGACAAACTCTCATTTTATATATCCTTCTCCCACCGCTGTTTGACCGCAGCGCTTCGTTTTTTACCAGTTCAGTTCCGGAAATTTTGTCCATTATTTCCCATTGATGAGGTCTCCTTATTGTGGTATTATTACAATGATACGAAAAAGAAAGAAATTTCTGTATGTGATTCCAGAACAAAGGACGTGATTGTGTGGATCTGATCCTGAGCCAAAAACTAGGACTGACACAGGCGATGCAGACCTCCATGCGTCTGCTTCAAATGAATAACTTACAGCTGCGGAATTATATTGGCGATCTGATGACCAGCAACCCTGTTGTTGAACTGGAGTATCCAGAAATCGACTATCGCCCGGGGCCGTTTGACCGGCAGTTCCTCGCCTCTCGCTCCAAAAATCCGACCGACAACAGTGAACCTGTGTCCAAGGAAGAACTGATGAAGGACAAAGCCAGCAACCCCTCTGCTCTCACCGATTTATTTTTGCAGAGTGCCGCTATGAATCTGTCCGAGCCTGAACAGCATCTGATGGAATACCTCATCTGCTCGCTGGATGAAAACGGTTTTCTCAAGGAGTCTCCGGAGAGCATTGCTCGCCTCCGCGGCACAACAGTCGAAGAGGTACAGCGCTGTATCCAACGGCTGCAAAGTATGGATCCCGCTGGTATCGGCGCCGCTGATCTCAAGCAGTGTCTGCAGATTCAGCTCGAGCGCTTCGCCCCGGAAGACACTATTGCCCTGGCTATCGTTGATTCTCACCTGGAGCAGCTTGCCAAGTTGCAGTACAGTGCGATTGCCAAAGTGCTTCAGGTTCCCAAGGCGAGGGTTGTCGAAGCCTGCGAATGCATTCGGACTCTTTCCCCCCGTCCCTTGAACGGTTCCTCCAGCGAAACAGTGACACAGTACATCATCCCGGACTTTTATATCGTGGAAGAGCAAGGACAGCTGCGCTGCCTGATGAACGATTACTACTTACCCAAAATCACGGTTGACCCATCGTACTGGGAATTGATTCGCAACAAAACCCTTTCCAAAGAGGATAGTACATACATCGAAAAAAACTATGAGCAAGCCAACGAAATCACCAAGTTCCTGACTTATCGCAAAAGTACGATGCAGCGCGTTGTGGAATATATTCTCACCGTGCAAACTGCCTTTTTCCATGAAGGTCCAGGGCATCGCGTGGCGATGAGCAACCGTGACATCGCCGAAGCGCTCGAATTACACGAGTCCACGGTGAGCCGTGCCGTCAACGGAAAATTCTTTGAATGTAAGTGGGGTGTGTTTCCTCTCAAATCTCTGTTCATGCATTCGCTGAGAACCAACGAGACCGTCGCCGGAAACTACGATCAAATTTTGCACAAGCTGGAACAGCTGATTGCCGGGGAGTTTCCCGGGCAGGCATACAGCGACCAGCAGCTGTCTGAATTGCTTGGCGAGGAAGGGTTCCCCATTGCCCGCCGCACAGTCGCAAAATACCGGCAGCAGCTCGGCATTCCGCCAGCCGGAAAGAGAAAACAGGATAACCGAAAACCAAGATTCTGATCATACCAAAGGCCGCACATCTACTGTGCGGCCTATTGTTTTATGATCAGCTATTCTCACGAAAACTGCGCACGAACGGCGTCGTCTTTTGCTGCGACCTTCTCCGCCATCTCCTGCTTGAATGCATCCAGCCTGGTTGCCAGCACCTCATCCTCCAGCGCCAGCATCTGTACTGCCAGAATGGCTGCGTTGTCTGCTCCGTTGACCGCAACTGTTGCAACCGGGATTCCATTCGGCATCTGGACCATGGACAGCAGGCTGTCCAGTCCGTCCATCAATGAGGACTTAATCGGTACGCCAATGACCGGGAGCGTTGTGTACGCCGCCAACACACCGCCCAGATGTGCCGCTTTACCTGCTGCCGCAATGATCACACCATAACCATTGTCCTTCGCCGTGCGCGCCAGCTCCTCTGCAGCAGCCGGTGTCCGATGCGCTGAAATCACGCGGACATCAAACGGAACACCAAACGAACGCAAACGGTTGATGGTTCCCTCCATTACGTTGAGATCGCTATCCGATCCCATGACAACACATACCTTTTTCATTGTAGAACCTCCTAATCAGTGAATGAACTTCATCAGGGTCTGCCATCACACCCGCTGTGCCGACAGACCCTGATTGTTTATGATACATAAAAGAATTTTTCTGCTGCGACAGAATCATATTCTGTGTTCAGTATATTCTTCACTCCCGCAGCGCGGTGTGCACACCGTCCTCACTTTTGTGCAGGACCTCATTTCTCGCCTTCCGCCGACAGACTCACACGATGATCTGCTGGTTTCTCCTGCTGATCCTTCGTCATTAGATACAGAACAATACCGCCCAGGACGATCACACCGCCCACAAGCTGGTTCCAATGCGGAATCTCAGAAAACAACAGAACGCCCATCGTAGTCGCAAACACCGGTTCGCCCAGCTTTGCTGTCGAAATATATGCTGCACTCACATACTTCAGTCCCCAACTAAAGACACTGTGTCCCAACAGCGTACAGCAAACAACCATCGCAAGGATATAGCCAAAATCTCCTGCACTGTATCCCGAAAGTGGCTGCCCGGTGACGAGAATCAGCACCAACAGCGTACCGCATGCCGACGCATATACCAGAAACGTATACAATATCGTAGAAATACTCTTGCGCTGTCCACGTCCGATCAGCGTATATCCTGCTGAAAAAATCGCTGCCGCCAGCGCCATCAGATCTCCATACAAATGATTGCTGCCTCCGCTGTTGTCCCCCCAGGCAATGATAAGACTGCCCGCAAAAGCCAGTGCAATACCAATCAAGCCCGCTTTCGGAATTTTCTCCCGAAATAATACCAGCAGCACTACCGCAACAAATAATACCTCCGTATCCACCAGCGCCGTGCTCGATGCAATCGACGTATATCGAATTCCAGTAAAATACGTCGTAAAATGCATGCCCAGGCATGCTCCGCTGAGCAGACACAAAATCAGATTGCGCAAGCCAACCGACAACAGCTCGTCACGATGTTTCCATACAACGATCGGCAGCAGAATCAGGCTGGTAATCGCCATGCGGTACATCGCAGTTACCATCGTCGGACCCAAAATCATCCGGGAAAAAATCGACGCTGGAGACGAAATAACGACTGCCATCAGAACGATGAGCTTGGCTCTCGTTTCGTTCATTCCAATCAACTCCATTCGAGGTTCATTATACGGTTACGTCGCTTTTTCCAGCAAGCATCCCAATCCACAACATGAATCTCTGCAAATAAAATATGAATTACGGCACAAGAAATCCCTGTATCCACAGACAGTCTTTCGGCATTTTTCAATACAGATCTGCGTTTTTTCTCAACTTTCTATACAATATTTACAAATTCGCGTTTGCCGAATTTCATGCCCTCTTTGCCATTTTTCGTTTCTGTATTCAAAATGATTGATTTTTCTTTTCTCTTGCAGTACCATGGGTGTCAAGAAGGAACAATAATACTATTTGTATAGAAACTCCTATGGATAGACAGCATAGTATACAAAACCTGTCCGGCTGCGTCCGGTTCTGTTTTGTAAAAAATATCAGTAAATTTGAAAAAAAGAGACGAGGTGAAACCACATGGGTTTGTTATATGATTTGACGGTAAACTATCCACAGTCCGCCCCACAGATAGAAATGACACATTCAGAGACAACCGAACAAGTACTTCATCCGGAGACGACAGCGTCCTCCACTCGCTATAACAACATTCTCTTTTCCTCTCCGTTGACCATGGAATCCTACCGTTATTCTGCCGATTCCAAACATTGATGTCCCATCCGTCTGCACGATTTGACGAACCGACAAAACAAATACATCCGCACGAATCAGAAATACAGGGTATGGCCCTTTTGGAATCCGCCGCCGGCTATCGGCGAGGCCGGTGGCAGATTCCGTTTGCATTCCACCTGTAATTCTGTTTCCAATACGCCATCGGTCGCTCTGTCTCAGCAGATCACGTTCCGCATGGCGGCACACAGCACAGGCATTCCTTGCTGTGTGTTTTTTCATTTTCCCTCACAACCAACAAGGAGTACGCAATGAAATCCATTTCCATTCCTCCCCCTGACAGAGATAAAAAAATATTTGGCCTGTTTACCACCGATCTTGACTTTTACCGTGCCTTTTTCCCGCTGCTGCTCATCATCACTCTCCAACAGCTCGCAGCACTCACGGTCAACATGGTGGACAATATCATGCTGGGTACCTATTCCGAGCGCGCACTCTCCGGTGCCACGCTGGTGAATCAGTTGCAGTTTGTCCTTCAGATGATCACTGCTGGAACCGGACTGGGTATCGTTGTGCTCGCTTCCCAATACTGGGGGAAACGTTCCATTACCCCTATCAAACGAATTATCGCCATCGGTCTGCGCTTTGGCATGTTCGCCGGCCTTATCTTCCTCCTTCTGACCTTACTTTTCCCGG
>CAYLXH010000069.1:0-11260 GCA_964387535.1 uncultured Butyricicoccus sp.
ACACAGGCAGTAGCGCGCCGGGTGGGAATCCAGCTCGTCTGCGGAGAGTGTCTGCTTGACCGCCTCCCAGTATGCCTTGGCAGTCGCCATAGAATGGTTGCCGTCGCCGATGGCAAAGTTGAGAAGCGGCAGATCTTCTGTCAATGCATATTTTTTATTAAAGGTCTCGCGATCCTGAAGGGCATCCAGCTTGGAAATGACCGCATCAGTCAAAACGCCTTCCGGAATGAACCATCCTGTAATATGGCCACCGTGCTGCATCAGATCGGTATCGTATACTTTGTCCAGCGAATCCAACTGATCAAACAGCGGCTCAATCACGGTTCGCTCGGGGTCGTCGATCAGAATCATGATGTGAGGGATTTCCATGGATGCATGCTCACGGATCTTGAGACGGGGAGGGATGCGATCTTCGACGGTTTTCTCGGTTGGACGGACGAGAGAACGGGAGTTTGCGTGATAGTCATAGGTCTCCAGGTCGATGGCAGCGACCAAACCGCGTCTGGGCACAGAACCACCGGAATAGCGTTCCGTCAGGATAAAGCCGGCGGGAAGTTCAACCAGAGTACCATCTGACAAATAGTGCTGCATTGTTGCATTGATGGCATCAACGCGTGTGGAGACATCGGGTTCTTCCAGGTAAACCTCAGGAAGCGTCAGACGCAGAGTGGATGGTGCGTCCCCGACAATTTGATCCGTTTCTGCCCAGTATTCCGGCTGGGAAGTAAACTGGTCGCAGGCGACGACCGCCCATTTGCTGAGATCCGTATGGTGATTGGGCAGAAGAATTTTTGGTACAGATACACAAGACATGGTTGCATTCCTCCAGAGCATTCGGTATGGTTCTCATTATATCGACAAATGCTGCAACATGCAATTAGTTTTCTGATTTTCATGGATTCCTACAGAACTGCGTGAAAAGAGAGCGTTTTGTTTGACAAAAAATCAATGGCAGATGATGTTTTCCTTTACGAAAGCAATTCAGTGTGGTAAACTATGTACAGTTGAGAGACAGGAAGGAGCGAAAACATGGCAAAGTTTATGAACCGGGAGCCGAGTCTCGCATTATACAAAGCGATCCTCCAGCTCAAGGATTTGGATGAGTGTCAGAAGTTTTTTGAGGACGTCTGCACTGTGACCGAAATGCGCTCCATGGAGCAACGGTATGATGTTGCTGTTCTTCTTAGTCAGGGAAAAATTTATCATGATATTTTAAATCAGACAGGAGCCAGCAGTGCAACGATCAGCCGTGTCAGCCGGATGCTGAGTTTTGGTACTGGTGTCCTGAAAAGCTATGCGGAACGGGAACTGGGAGAACAGGAAGAAACGTCGGAGTAATTAGGTGCCGTGTATGGATTTCCATGCACGGCAATTTTTGTGTTCGTTGATTCGACATGTTTTTCGCATAGTTGCGAAGTTTCGGCACATACTACAATCACAGGAAACGAACCGAACGAAAAGGAGAGAATGATATGTCGAACAAGAGCAATGAATTGAATGTACCGGAAGCACGCGCCGCAATGGATCGTTTTAAGATGGAAGCAGCCCGCGAGGTCGGCGTTGATCTGAAGGAAGGCTACAATGGTGAAATGACTGCGCGTCAAGCTGGTTCCATTGGCGGTCAGATGGTCAAGAAGATGATCGAAGCGTACGAGCAGAGCATGAAGTAATCAGCAGGAAAGAAGCCAGAATCCAAGCGGATTCTGGCTTCTGCATGTTGTTAGCGGTTGTCTACTTTTTCGGGATAGAGATCATGATGGGACAAACGGTCCCAGGCAATCTGCTCCCACTTTGTACCAGGCTTTCCATAATTGCAGTATGGATCAATGGAAATACCGCCACGGGGGGTGAACTTTCCCCAGATTTCGATATATTTGGGATCCATAAGCGCGATTAGGTCGTTCATAATAATGTTCACGCAATCTTCGTGAAAATCTCCATGATTGCGGAAACTGAACAAATACAGCTTGAGCGACTTGCTCTCTACCATCCGTTCTCCAGGAACATAAGAAATGGTTATGGTAGCAAAGTCGGGCTGTCCTGTGATGGGACACAGACTGGTAAATTCCGGACAGTTAAATTTGACAAAATAATCGCGATCCGGGTGCTTGTTGACAAAGGTTTCTAATACTTCCGGAGCGTAATCGTCACGGTATTGCGTGTGCTGGTTTCCGAGTAATGTGATTCCTTCGGTTTCAGTTCTTCCGGTCATCCTCAGTCTCCTTTCAGGGCAGGGTCTTGCACATGGTTTGCGGCAAATGCTGCGGCGCGGTCACGACAGGTACCACAGACCCCGCAGGGGTGCTCGTCGCCCTCGTAGCAGCTCCAGGTTAGTTCATATGGTACGTTCAGGCTGAGTCCGAGCTTGACGACTTCGGCCTTGTTCATTTGAACAAAAGGAGCTTCAATGTGCAGCTGTTTGCCGCTGCCAACATAAATGGCTTCATTCATTGCCGCGTTGAAGGCATCGCTGCAGTCCGGATAAGCATTGCCGGCGGCGTCGTCACTATGTGCACCGTAAAAGATGACATCACACTGCAGGGACAGGGCAATGCTGGCAGCGCTGGACAAAAACAGTCCGTTGCGGAACGGCACATAGGTAGACACCGGGCTGCCGCTCGTTTTTTTCAGCTGCTCTGCATATGATTCCTTCGGGATTTCTGACTCAGAACCCGTGAGAAGGGAACAAGTTGTATCATAACGGAAGATCTCAGACAGGTTTAATTCCAGCAATTCAATCTGATAATACCGGGCAACGGCGCGGGCGGATTCAATTTCCTTGGAATGTTTCTGTCCATAGGTGATAGAAAGAGCGGTAACATTTTCTCTGCCATAGCGGTCGATGGCAAGTCCGAGACAGGTTGTACTGTCAATACCGCCGCTGGATAATACAAGAGCTTTCATGAGGATACTCCTTTCAGCCGCGCAGCTGAAGCTGCAGGGCGGAATCTGTGCGGAATTTACCGCGCAGCGTCGTTGTGGTGGTTTTGGCGTTGGCCTGTCGGATACCGCGGGCAGTCATGCAGCTGTGGGAGCCCTGAATCAGGACGGCAACGTCCTCAGAACCGGTGACCAGCTGCATAATCTGGGCAATATCGGTACCAATGCGTTCCTGAAGTTGCAGCCGTTTGCTGACCATATCGGCGATGCGGGCGATTTTGCTCAGACCAATTACTTTGCCATTGGGAATGTAGGCGACAGTTGCAGTCATATCATACATCAGCGCGATGTGATGCTCACAATAGCTGAACAGCTGAATATCGCGCACGACGACCATGTCATGGGAGTCCGTGACGAAATCCATTTCATCCTGAAACGTTTTATCGAACATTTGAGCAATCTGTTCGTTGGTGTATTGCATTCCTTCAAATACTTCAAGATACATTCGGGCGACTCGGTCCGGTGTGTCCTTTAGCCCTTCGCGGTCGGGATCATCTCCCAAAGCGACCAATAGACTGCGGATGTGTTTTTTAATTGCTTCTGTATCAATAGCCATAGTGTGCTCCTTTATTGTAAACTGCTTGATTAGACACCGCGGGCATTCGGGTCCCAGATGAACTTGTGCATCTGGAGCTGCAGCGTTACCCGATTCATTGTATGCTGTGTCATAAAGGATACGATGTCAGCTGGTTGTATTTTGCCAAAGACCGGGCTCAAATAAACGTGACAGCGATCGGTCAGCTGGTATTGCGAAATGATTTCCTGAGCGCGAAGCAGATCGCTCTGCGAGCTGACCACGAATTTTATGGTGTCCACAGGGCGGAGCAGCGGGAGGTTGGAAAGGCACATGTGCTGCTCCATGCCGCTTCCAGGCAGCTTGTAATCCATCGTAACGGTTACCTGTGGAATGTTCAGCAGAGAGGAAAGATTTTTGCTTCCATTGGTTTCGATCTCTGTGTGCAAAGAGGGTTCCTGAGATAGGAGAGACAGGAGTTCAGGAAGATGGGGCTGACACAGTGGTTCCCCGCCGGTGAGCGTGACTCGATGGATACCGGTAGCGAGGACAGCATCCCGGATTTGCTGTGCAGTCATGAGTGTATGCGGGGTGTCCGGTTGATTGGCCCATAGCGTGTCACAATAAGAACAGTGAAGATTACATCCACAAAATCGGACAAAAACAGCCAACTGACCCGCCGAAAGACCTTCCCCATTGATGCTGGTGAACAGCTCTGCCACGGGAAAGTACGCCATTATCCAATCACTTCCTCTCGAAGATATTCTGCACAATTTGTTTCTGTTTCGTATACAAGGCAGCGACAGACCGAGTAACCCAATGAGGTCATCTGGTCAAAAAAGTAACGTGCAAAATTTTCCGCTGTGGGGCGAAATGGGATCTCTGTGAGTGAGAAATTTTCTGCGCGGAGCATGCTGCACAGAGCAGGGGAAAGAGAACCTTGTTCGATGATCAGCGTATGGTCAAAGCGATCGATGACGGTTCGAAGATCGCGTTTGAGATCTGAGAAGTCAATGAGCATTCCGTTTTGCTGCAGGTCGGTCTTGAGCTCTGCTCCGTCGGTTTCCAAAACGACGCGCCAGTGATGTCCGTGAATGTTGTGACATTTTCCCTGATAGTGTGCCAGAAAGTGCGCGGCATCAAACGAGTGCTCCGTTTTTAATCGATACATAAAACGTCTCCTTTAAACAAAAAAACAGGCATTCCGGGCGGAATGCCTGCAGGTATCGTGCAGACAGCCCTAGTTTTATTTATAGACAGGATGGTGCAAATGAACTGTCTTGAAATGAGTATACGCGTTGAGCATAAAAAAGTCAAGAAAAAGGGCCGCTTCCGGGAGGGAAGCGATGGATTTTGCTGGACAACACAGGATGGATGGAGTATCGTCGTTGATGGAATCAAATACCGATACTACTGTGGGAAACCATGCACGGTGTTCAGAATCTGCTGGAGAGTATCGGCGGGGATTTGTCCGGGAGCGGAAGCGAGCCCTGCCGCACCAAAGGTGACAGAGGATCCAAAGGTTTCTCCAGCCATACGGCTGATGACACCGAGCTGCCCCATGGACATGGTGATCAGTGGCTGGGTGCATACTTGGTGAGCCTGCTGTGTTGCTGACAGCAGAGTGAGGACATCCTGTGCGGATTGCGGCATGACAGCGATTTTGAGAATGTCACCTCCCAGTTCCTGTGCACGCAGCAGACGGGAAAGAATCTCATTCTGCGGTGGCGTCTCGAAGAAATTATGATTGGATACGACCACTGCGGTTTCACATTCATGAGCCTGTGCAATCATGGTGCGTACGACGTCGTCGCCGCGAAACAGTTCTACATCAATGGCATCGGCTAGCCGATGTTGTGCGACAAAGGCATTCAAACGGATGTAGTCGAGGTCGGAAATCGAGCGCTCTCCGCCTTCCTCTTTGGTTCGAAAGGTGAATAGGAGCGGTGTATCTCCTAAGATCTGGCGGAGACGGACGGCACAGGCTGCCACTTCCTGGAGATCATGGACGGAGGAAAACCAGTCAGCCCGCCATTCAATCAGATCAAAAGGATAGTCGAGACAGTGTGATGCCTGACGACAAATCTCTTCTTGTGTATTCCCCACAATGGGAAGACAGAGTTTCGGCATACCGTTGCCGATGGAAATATGTCGCAATAAAACAGTATTCATAATATTCTCTTCTTTCTGATTATAAAATATATTGAAATAGGGTACAACCCAGCAGACCGCTGAGCAATCCTGCTGCCATGCCTGCAATGACATCTTTGGGGAAATGGACTCCGCCGATGACACGATTGACGCTGATTAACAGACCGAGAGCAACGAGGAACAGACCGAGCTTGGGAAGCGGAAAACCAATGGTTACTGCAATTACAAAAACAGAAAACACATGGCGGCTGGGAAAGGAATGTCCCTTAGTTTGTTTGGGAATGATCGGTTGAATATTCAGGACTTCATAGGGGCGCGGTGCATTGACACGATCGCGATACCAGGAGAGCAGGACAAATGTGGTTCCCGGTACCACAATGGCAGGGAGTATCTCAATGCTTGGATGAAACAAGAGCCGGAGAAGATACAAGCTATAAATTCCATACACACACAACGTGGTCACCCAATTAGACAGACGGAGAATCTGACAGAGCATTGGGTGGCGGCGGAAGGGAGCGGTTATGGTTTGATATCTGTGTTCTGTCATACAATTCCTCCTGATGCTATCCATTATAATGGCTGGCTGCGGGAATAACAAGCAATACGACGAAAAAACAATGCACACGACGGGATGGGGAACATTTGTTAAAAATTCACCAAAAAGCGACACAATACCTAAATTGTCGCTTGCATAATGAATTGCTTTGGATTTATACTTGTCGTAGTTATTATTATTCTTCTGTGATAACCAGCTTTTTGGGATCACGAAAAGAGGGGACGAAATATGGGAATGACACATTCTGCAGCGCGTCTTGCATTCAGCGCCGCAATTGATCTGGTGCTGAAGGGCGTGCAGAAGGATCGAGAGAAGGGGATCAATCGGATTCTCGATTTGACGGAACGATTTGCCGGAGATGTGTTTACGAAAGAGCAGATTGAGGCAGTTCGTCAGTATCTTTCTGATCCGACTAACAAATGGACACAGTACCTGCATCGGCTGCTGGAGGAAGTTGATCCGCATGTGTTAAAGATGTCAGCGCTGAATATGGGATTTGAGGCATTTTTTTACGGTACGAAAACGATTCGTAAAAACCGTGAAATTTATCATTGTAATATCCCGTGGCTGATTTTGTTTGATCCGACTTCCGCCTGCAATATGCATTGCACGGGCTGTTGGGCAGCGGAATACGGACATATGCTGAATCTGAGCCTGGAAGAAATGGATAACCTGATTTCACAGGGAAAAAAACTGGGCGTCTATTTCTATATGCTGACGGGTGGAGAACCTCTTGTCCGTAAAAAGGATATCATTCGTCTGTGTGAGAAGCACAATGATTGTGAGTTCAATATCTTTACAAACTCCACATTGATTGATGAAGAGTTTTGTAAGGAGTGTGTGCGTGTCGGCAACATTTCGTTCTCACTCTCGCTGGAAGGCACAGAGGATACGAATGACGGACGGCGGGGAGCCGGACATTATGATGCTGTCATGAAGGCGATGCGCCTGATGAAGGACTACGGCATTATTTTTGGTACATCTATTTGCTATACCAAGGCAAATATTGAAGCAGTTACCAGCGATGAATTTTTGGATATGCTGATTGAGCATGGAGTGCGTTACTCGTTCTACTTCCATTATATGCCGGTCGGTAATAACGCTTCGCCGGATTTGCTGCCGACCATGGAGCAGAGAAAATATATGATCGAACGTGTCCGTGAGGTGCGCGGCTTCCATGGCGGAAAGCCGATTTTCCTGATGGATTTCCAGAATGATGGTGAATATGTTGGTGGATGCATCGCTGGAGGCAGAAATTATTTTCATGTCAATTCGAACGGCGATGCGGAGCCGTGTGTGTTTATCCATTATTCGAATATGAACATCCGGGAGCACACGGTGTTGGAGATTTTACAGAGCCCGCTGTTTATGGCGTATCACAACGGTCAGCCGTTTAATCACAATCATCTTCGTCCGTGTCCGATGTTGGAGAATCCGGAATTGCTACAGAAGATGGTAAAGGAGACTGGAGCCCATTCTACGGACCTGGAGTCGCCGGAGTCGCCGGAGCATCTTTGTGCCAAGTGCTCGGAGTATGCAGAACATTGGCAGACAGAGGCAGATGCGATATGGAATCAGCAAATTCATAAAGAGCCAGCTTACACCAATTATAAAAAGTAATTCGTGAAGGGCGGACTGAAAGGATGATACCCATGCCCCGCAGACGCGATTATATAAAGCCTCTTATTGCTGGAAATTTCAAACAGTTACTCATGGAGTATCCGTTTGAAAAAATAACAGTTCAGATGCTTTCGGATCGTACAGGAATCATTCGTTCAACTTTTTACCACCATTTTAAAGATAAATTTGATGTTTTGGACTGGATTATTCAGGAGGAACTGGTCCAGCCGGCGCGCAAGATTTTTCAGCAGAATCAGATAGAAGAAGCTCTTAAATGGATGCTGAACAGAGCGATCTTTGACTTCGATTTTTATCGTAAAGCAGCCCGTATTACCGGGAAAAATGGGTTTGAGGATGTGATTTATTATCATATCAGCGAACTGTTTTGTGAGGAGATTCAACGGCAGGGAATCCAGGGAATTGCAGATTATCCACTTTTGGATGCAGAAATACTCGCACAGTATTATGCGCATTGCTTTATTTATGCGATTTGAAGATGGCAGCGCAGAGAACAGAGCATTCTGCCGAGGAGATGCTTCGTTCCTATAACTATTTAGTCAATCATTCTTTTACAGATATTTTGACACAGGTAAACCCGCTGGAATGAGTGGACATAATTAGAAACATTGATCTGGAAACGCCCGATTCCTTGGAATCGGGCGTTATACGTTATGCTTGCAAAATAGCGATGGATTATTTTTGAAATGGCAGAGAAAGTGGACGCTGATTTAAAACAGCAGACGTTAAGGTGTCTCCCTGATATACAAGTTTGAGAGAGAAAAATGGACATTGCGTCTGCAGCAGCGTTAAGAAGATGACATCTCCTTCCCACATAGGGAGAGATAGATATCGCTCTTTGGAAATCCATTCGAGATCGCCCTCGCTGCACTCTGTCACGGTTCCGGTAAACCCATCTGCGGTGAATAAATGCATGTATTCGGTTTCCCAGATGTCAGATACAAAAGTTACAATGCCACGGTATTGGTAGGAGGTCAGGGTCAGGCCGGTTTCTTCTCGGACCTCGCGTAGAATGCAGTCTTCCGGGCTTTCTTTGTCTTCGAATTTGCCGCCAATACCCAGCCATTTGTCATGGCTCTGATCGTTTTCTTTTTTTGTCCGATGCAGCAGCAGGTAGTGATTATCAGACTCAATATAGCATAGTGTTGTATTTCGCATCGTTCCACATCCTTTTTTCTATTATAGCAAATTTAGGGGAAAAAGAACAGAAGGCCGGAGGGAAAACTCACATATTTCGGGCGGGAGCATAAAATGCGTTAGAATCTAAATTGAGGAGGGGATTTCATGGGTGAACGAATTACTCCCGGACCAATCTGCGGTGGAGCGGATCAGATTCGGGAAGCAGTCTGTGTGCATACGTCCAAAGTGTATGATGCCTGTCGTTCCAAAGAGTGTATCCAGGATCTCCGCGTCTATCTGACTCGGCAATCGCAGGAGCTCTTGGAGAGATCCAACAGCGTCAAGCCACGACGGGCGGAGCTTCTTTGGGTTAACCTGGATGTGTCGCCGGTAGATTTTAACCGTGGTTTTTATAGTGTGGATGCCCGGTATTACTACCGGATTTATGCAGAGGTCAGCGCCGGATGTGGGCGGATGACAGACATTTGTGGTCTTGCAGTATATGACAAGAGAGCGATTCTGTTTGGATGCGAAGGCAGCAATCGGACGTTTAAATCCGACTGTTCAGCCACCGGGTTGACTTCCAAAACGATTGAAAACAGCAATATGCCGCGTGCGGTGGTGGAGACGATTGATCCGATTCTGCTGTCGGCAAAAATTGTTGAGCCGCATTGCCGTTGTGATTGCTGCTGCCATGATGACGACATTCCGGAATGCCTGGGATGCATGTTTGATGAAGAGCTGATCTTGGGTGGAGATGTAAAAAAACTGTTTATCACGCTGGGACAGTTTTCCATTATACGACTGGAACGCGATGTTCAGCTGTTGATTCCGGCATATGATCTGTGTCTGCCAACCAAAGAATGCAGCTGCAGTGGTAATGGATCGGAAGATCCGTGTGAGATGTTTGATCGAATTGATTTCCCGGTTAATGAGTTTTATCCAGATTGTCGACCGTCTAAGCCAAAGCCGCCCACTCACGGATGCGGCTGCCCTCCAAAGGAAAAGGAACCAGAATCCGGATGCAAAAAATGTGGAGCCCGTAATAACTGATTTTATCCCGCCTCAATGTTGAATTGAGGTGGGATTTCTTTGTAAAATGCCGCGCAGGAGGCTATGGATCAGACAGCTTCACACACAAAAGCGGTTGCAATATACTTGGGAATGTAGTACAATAATCTTAATTTATCATGGATTTCGTATTTAAATTTGATGACTGATGCAGGAGAAAGCCGATGTTTGACAGTATAAAGGATTTAACAAAAGCAAAGCGTGCCCTGTCGGACACGAATGCACAGATTGCAGAAGCAGAGCAGACACTCAATGAGATGCGCCGCAAAATAGCGGCTCTTGATGCAGAGCTTACGGAAAAAGAAGAGACAATTTCACAGCGAGATGAGATTATCCATGCAATTCACCGGCAGGTGACGAAGGAGCGCGAAAGTGTTCTGGAGGATTTTTCCGAACGCGAGGCAATTGCAAAGCAGGAATTTGAAGCGATCTCAGACCGTCTCAAGGAGGCGGAGACCCGCTATGAGGACTGCGAACGACAGGTATATTGTATCGCCAACCTGTATAAGTCGATGCGCAGTGGAGTGGCACGGTTTACCCAGTCTGGAAATCCGGCTGATTTGGAGCTGACGACGGAAGAACAGCAGGAGCTGACGGTCTTGGAGAAGTCTGTAGGATTGAAGCTTGGATCCTACCAGATGAATGACCTGAAAACCATGCAGGAAGCGAATAATAAGCTGATTGAACAGCTTCTCACGCGATATGAATCCCGTCTGATTGTTCCGGCAGATCGGGTGGTATTCCAACTGATGACGCTCGGTATTCGTGCGGAGCTGCAGCAGATTCTGGCAGAGATGGAGTATGGGGATATTAATCGCTCTCAGATCAGTCTGCATCTTGCGGTCAAAAAGTATTTAAAGATTATCTCTTTTGCCAATCTGGCAGCGACTGGCGTATTGGAATCGTATGCTTCGGAGCTGGAGATGCTGTTGAAGGAGACCATTAAACTGGAACATGAGTTTTGTCTGCGTCGGCATTCTTACCATGTCCGCAAGGAGATGGGAGAGGAAGAGGCAGAGACAGAGGAATAAACAACATCAGGATTCGGAAACACAAGACCCTTCGGTTTAAGAGCGGAGGGCCTTTTACTTGAATGAAATAACCCGGAGGAATACATGCTTACACGCGAGTTAAAACGAATATTACCCCGTGTCCAAAAACCGGCACGGTATGTTGGCGGAGAATGGGGCTCGATTGTCAAAGAGAAAGACAAGGTTTTTCTTCGTTTTGCCATGTGCTTTGCCGATACCTATGAAGTTGGTATGTCACAT
>CAYLXH010000070.1:0-11025 GCA_964387535.1 uncultured Butyricicoccus sp.
TTTTTTAATGCGATGGGTCATTTTTGGTTTTATCCTTTGTGAATAGCAGTTCCAGGAAGGGCGCGGTCCGGTGTACTTAAAGATGGATCACCTCCCAGAGGAAACGATTGAGGGACTGGAAAAGGTATTGTGGGGAACCGAGCGGACGACGCGAGGGACATTTCACCATCAGCGTGATGAGGATTACCGACGCTGGGATTCCGTGGAGCAAGGAATGGAGGAAATCACACTCTGCAGTGGTCACAGCATGTCCGGCATCAAAGTCGACAAGGATACACAGACAAACATTCCGGGTCTATATGCCGCAGGTGACTGTGCAGCGGTCCCGCACCAATATCTGACGGGAGCGTTTGTATTTGGTTCAATTGCGGGAGAAAAAGCGGTCGAATATGCAAAAACACATAAAGCAGGAGAAATTCAAGAGAATATCAACGCCTATGTGGAAGACGTGGAGCGTCCGCTGAAGAAGGAGGAAGGCCTTTCAGTCACGGATGTGGAATTCAAAATTCGCACCAAGATTTCACAATATCTGACACCGCCAAAGAGCGATCCACTGATGGAAAAATTGCTGTGGTGGTGTGAAAGAATAGAACGTGAGGACATTCCAAGGATTAAAGTGGATAATTATCACGATTTGATCAAGGTGACGGAAGTCAAGAGCATTCTTCGCTGTGCGGAAATGGCTGCCCGTGCATCGCTGTACCGCACAGAGAGCCGATGGGGCCTTGGCCATTACCGCCTTGCTTATCCACAGCGCGATCCGAACTGGGAGCACAAGCAGGTCGTTATTAGCAAAGGGAAAGAGCAGATGGAGCTGAAAGCAGTCAAAGTTCCTGAGCACAAGTGGTACTTCAGTGAAAGATTGGAATACGAATATCCGGTGATGAAACTGGATATCGGCAAGGGATATGTTCCAAAGGAGAATCCGCATACCGATCTCTGGATTGCAGAAAAAGTAAAGCGTGAAGGCTTTACGATTCCAAAACGAATCATTCCGGGAGGCAAGAACCATGAGCAAGAATAATTCCAGAAAATATCAATGGATTAAGGTGGATCCTCAAAAATGCATCCAATGCAAAAAATGCGTTGATTACTGCCCGAGGGATGTACTTCATCCCGATGAAGATGGATTCCCGTACATGAAATATCGGGATGATTGCTGGTATTGTGATGTCTGCACGTACATCTGCCCCACAGAGGCTCTTGTTCTTGAAGAGGTTCCCTATCTGATAAAATGAGCTTCCAATATGCAAATTCACGTCGGAGAGCCTCTGCGATTATAAACCGCAGAGGCTCACTGCGTTATTGATCTGGCAGTGTAGGACACTGGATATCGGGATAGAACTATGCTTTTGGATGAAGGAATAGGATGAAGAAATAGGAGGATGAGACATGGCAGTGGATTACGCAACGTTGAAAAAAGGCGGTTTTATGCGCCAGAAGCAGAAGAATCGTTTCTCTCTTCGCCTGCGTGTGGTAGGAGGAAACCTGACGGCGGCTCAGGTAGCAACTGTGGCAGAGGTTGCAGAGAAATATGGTGATGGACACATCCATCTGACTTCTCGTCAGAGTGTAGAGATTCCATTTATCCGGCTGGATCAGATTGACGAAGTCAAAGATGCATTAGCGGTAGGCGGTGTAACGCCTGGAGTTTGCGGACCCCGTGTTCGGACGGTGACAGCATGTCAGGGTGCAGCCATTTGTCCTAGTGGATGTATTGATACCTTTTTATTGGCACAGGAGCTGGATCAACGATATTACGGTCGGGAACTGCCGCATAAGTTTAAAATCGGAATTACTGGATGCCGGAATAACTGTCTGAAATCGGAAGAAAATGATCTGGGAATTAAAGGCGGTATTCAGGGGGATTGGAAGGAAAGTGCCTGTATTGGCTGCGGTGTCTGTGTTAAGGCTTGCCGTACAGGGGCGATTTCTATGGTGGAAGATCGCAAAATTGAAGTGAATAAGTCCAAATGCAATTTTTGTGGACGCTGCGTTAAGGCGTGTCCCGCTGAAGCATGGAATGCAGTTTCTGGTTATATCGTCTCTTTTGGTGGTCTGTTTGGAAACCACATTCATCCGGGTGAGACAATCATTCCGTTTATAGAAGATCATGATAGATTGATCAAGGTATGTGATGCCGCAATCCAGTTTTTTGACGACAATGCGGCAGCCGGAGAACGCTTTAAGATCACGATGGATCGTGTGGGACAGGATCAATTCAGGGAAACAATTTTGGAGGCATATCATGGCTGAGTTTCATGTGGATGATATTGTTGACATCACGGATGTTGTCTGCCCTACCACGTTTGTCAAGGCAAAGGTGGCATTGGAAGAACTGGAGGAAGGACAAATTCTTGCGATTCGGATGAATGATGGCGAACCGGTGCAAAATATACCGCGTTCTATCAAGGAAGAAGGACATCAAATTCTTCGTCTCAACGAGGAAAAGAATGGCACATATACGCTGTTTGTCCGCAAAGTGGAGGATGAAGAGTCATGCCGCAGAGAGTGACCAGGGAAACGTTTGAAGAAAAAGTTCTGCAGGCGGATAAACCAGTTTTGGTGGATTTTTATTCCGACAGTTGTGTGCCCTGCAAACGGATCAAACCACTTCTTTCGGAGTTGGAAGAGATCTATGCGGATAAGCTGGATATTGTTACAGTGAATGTTAATTATGACCGGGAGTTGGCACAGGTTTATGAAGTGCAGGCGGTGCCGACGTTGATTGTTTTTAATGACGGAAACGAAACGGATCGGATGCGCGGTGTCGTCAACAGGAGACAGCTGGTAGAAGTGATCGAACCGTTATAATGAAACAGAGAAAAGGAGATACTGCACATGAACCTTGTAATAGCGGGTGCGAAGAAGACCGTTGCAGATAGTCTGACAGTAGGGCAGGCTGTCATTGAGGAAGAGGCAGAGTTCCTGGAATATATGACGGTCACTATCCATAACAACTTTGTGGAGAATCATAATTTTGAACAGACCGTTCTCCAAGACGGAGATGTCGTGGAGTTCCTGTATTTTATGGGAGGCAGTCGGTAGTGGCATTTTCGAATGAACAGCTGGAGCGGTATTCGCGCCATATTATTTTGAAAGAGGTAGGCGCAAAAGGGCAAAAAAAGCTGCTGAATAGCAAGGTGCTGATTATCGGTGCCGGTGGCTTGGGGGCTCCGGCGGCGATGTATTTGGCGGCAGCTGGTGTGGGTACTATTGGTATTGTGGATGCGGATCAAGTCGATCTGTCCAATCTGCAGCGCCAGATTATTCATACGACACAAGATATCGGAAAGCCAAAAGTGATCTCTGCCAAGGAAACAATGGAGGCCATCAATCCGGATGTCATGGTCAAGCCCTATTATGCCTTTGTTAGCAGCGAAAATATTATGGAGCTCATTGCGGACTATGATTTTATTATTGATGGCACGGATAATTTTCCGGTGAAATTCCTGATTAATGATGCCTGCGTCATGGCAAAAAAACCATTTTCGCATGCGGGAATTATCCGCTTTCAAGGACAGCTGATGACGTACGTTCCTGGTCAAGGCCCCTGCTACCGCTGTGTATTTCGTGATCCGCCTCCGAAGGACGCTGTCCCGACCTGCAAGCAGGCGGGCGTCCTTGGTGCAATGGGCGGCGTGATTGGATCCCTCCAGGCAATGGAAGCGATCAAATTTCTCTTAGGGAAAGGAGAGCTGTTGGCGGGCTGGCTGCTGACCTATGATGCGCTTGCAATGAAATTCCGCAGAGTTCCTCTTCCGAAACATACAGATGACTGCCCGGTGTGCGGCAGCAATCCGACCATTACGACATTGCTTGATTATGAGCAGGCGGAGTGTGGTGGCGTGTGATGATTGTATTACATCCAAACATCAAACTGGAGGGAAATCTATGTATGATACCGTCATCATTGGCAGTGGACCAGCGGGACTGGCGGCAGCGATTTATGCGCAGCGAGCGCAACTCAGAGCGATTGTCGTAGAAAAAGAGTATCTTGGAACTGGTCAGATTGCGCAGGCCGACTGTGTGGATAATTATCCGGGAATGATAGGCAAAAATGGATACGATCTCGGAGAGACGTTTCGGAACCATGCAGAGTCACTCGGTGCGTCGTTTTTAGAGGATGAAGTCACCGGCTTGAAAAAAACGGAATGCGGCTGGCAAATTATGTTGTCGGCAGTGGAAACATTGGAAACGAAAACGGTCATTTATGCTGCCGGTGCGTCTCATCGCAAGCTGGGCATCCCAGGAGAAATCGAGCTCGCAGGCAGTGGTGTATCCTATTGCGCGGTTTGCGATGGCGCGTTTTATTCGGAAAAAACGGTGGCTGTCATTGGAGGAGGAGACACGGCGCTGGGAGAGGCAATCCATCTCTCTCACATTGCCAAAAAAGTATACTTGATTCATCGGAGAGACAAATTTCGTGCAAATGCAACGTTACAGAATCAGGTGAGAAAGATTGATACGATTGAGCCGGTGCTGTGTGCAGTCCCAATAGAAATCAGCGGCACGCCGCGTGTGGAGAGAATCACCATTCAGCAAAAAGAAGAAGAACGCATCCTTGCGGTCAACGGGGTATTTGTCGCCGTAGGTTCGGTTCCCAATGCAGCTGTTTTGCACGGAGTGGCAGAACTGGATTCTCATGGTTATGTCGTCGCGGACGAAAGCGGAGTGAGTTCAGCAGAGGGATTGTTTGTCGCAGGAGATGTCCGCACGAAACAGCTCAGACAGGTCATTACTGCGGCCTCCGATGGTGCGAACTGCATTGACTCGGTACAGCGATATTTGCAGGTGTAACGTACGATCCATCCAAAATCCTGTAGGAGTGACATCCTACAGGATTTTTGTGAATATGAGTGATGACGGTGACAACAAGTGCTTTGGGGGTAGCCATCATATCGTAAACGATTACGTCATCAATATACCTATTTACAAAGTATATAAATAGGTATATTATAAGAATAAAAACGAAATGAGGAACGGGAATGAAACATACTTTTGGACCAGAATATACCTTCGCGACACGGGCAGTACATGTTGGGAATGATATTGACAGTGAAAGCGGCGCAATTAAGCGGCCAATTACTATGGCAAACAGCTATGAATTGCCTTATGATCCGACGTGTTTGAATTGGAGCAGTGCGGGTGGAAATCTATATACACGAAACGGTGGAACGAATCAAAACTATCTGCAGGAGCGGCTGGCATCGTTGGAAGGAGGCGAGGACTGCGTGGTTTTGGCATCCGGTGTCGCCGCGCTGTCCGGTTTGTTTTTTGCAATGCTGAAGAAGGGCGATCATGTGATTTTTTCCAGCGTTACTTATATTGCAGTCTATCGCCTGTTGAATGAACTGCTGAATAACAAGTTTGGAGTGGAAACCACCATCGTAGATACGACGAAGCCGGAAAATGTAACAAATGCGATTCGTCCAAACACGAAACTGATTCACATTGAAACACCGGGAAATCCGACTCTGATGATTTCTGATATTCGAAAAATTGCCGAAATTGCGCATCAGCACAGCGCATTGCTCTCGGTGGACAACACCTTTGCGTCTCCGTTTAATCAGAGACCGATGGAACTGGGAGCGGATTTCACAATTGAAAGTCTGACGAAATATATCAACGGTCACGGCGATGCCATGGGAGGTGCGATTATTGGGAAAAAGGAATATCTGGATGTGATTCGTGCTCAGTCTCAGGTCAATTTGGGTGGCACGATTAGTCCGTTTAATGCATGGCTGATTATGCGTGGCTCGGTTACGCTGCCACTTCGTATGCGTCAGCACAATGAAAATGGACAGAAAATTGCAGAATGGCTGGAGCAGCAGCCGTGTGTTCGTTTTGTGGCATACCCCGGGCTGAAATCCCATCCAGGACATGAGACCGCCAAAAAGCAGATGAATCCCGGATTCGGAGGTATGATATCCTTTGGATTGAAAGCAGATCATGATACACATAACAGATTTGTGAGCTATCTGAACGTGATTACCTCTGCAGTTTCTCTGGGACATGATGAGAGCCTGATTGTATTTCTGGGCGAAAACGATGAGCGCCAGTATTTATATCCGGAGGAATTTTCAGAAGGATTTTTCCGTTTTTCGGTGGGTATTGAAGATGCGGATGATCTGATTCGGGATTTAAAACAGGCATTCAACAGGGCAGGTTTGGAGACACAATGAAACCGTTGAGACTTGCGATGGCACAGATGTCGATGAGCGACAGGATCGAGAAAAATTTACAGAAATCTCTGGGGTTCATGGATCAGGCGAAAGACTGCGATTTGATTTTCTTCCCGGAAATTCAGCTTAGTCCATTTTTCCCAAAGATTCCTGGACAGGATGCATCTCGGTGGTGTACGGGACAGAAATCAAAAGCGATAACAGCACTCCGGAAAAAGAGTGAGGAATGTGGATTGTTTTGCTCGCCCAATGTGTATCTGGAGCGAAATGGAATGACTTATGACAGTTCACTATGGATTACTCCGGAGGGGATCGTGGAAGGTATTTCTGACATGGTGCATGTTTTACAGGCAGATGGCTTTTATGAAGCAGATTATTACACGCCGTCTGAGACGGGCTTTCGAGTTTTCAGTACGCCTTTTGGAAAAATCGGTATTGTTATCTGTTTTGATCGACATATGCCTGAGAGCATCCGAAGCTGTGCACTGCAGGGGGCACAGCTGGTCATTATTCCGACGGCGAATATTATTGGAGAGGATTTGGAACTGTTTGAGTGGGAAATACGCGTACAAGCAATGCAGAATACCGTATTTGTTGCCATGTGCAACCGGGTAGGACAGGAGGACGATACGATATTCGCCGGCCAGTCTCTGGTAGCAGCTCCTGACGGAAAACTTCTTATGAAAGCCAGTGACAAAGAACAGCTGATAAAAGTGGAGGTGGATTTGTCTCTGGCTGTGAAATTCAGAGAACAACATCCGTATCTCAGATTGTGCCGACCAGATCAGTATGTGAAGTCCTGTTTCGAGTAGACACGTGTCAAGCCCTGCGTTTCCTTGGGAAATATGTGTTATTGTAAAATCCTGTTGACGTTATTGCAGATATATACTATAATATAAACATATAAAAATACTGGGGAAATAGGTTTAAACAGCGAGGCATGAGGGATATACGGATCAGAGAACAACAGAATTCTGTGCAGACGGAGAAACCCGGATGACGGAACGATTTCAAATTGCTGTCGCGCAGAAGTATGTGGAGAATTTATTGCAGGCGAGCAAAAATGAGATAGTGCTTGTTGATTTGTACATATTTTCCGTTCAGACCATGTGAAAAGTGTCTAAGATGAGGCACAGCGTGATTGATATAAGGATGAGTTGACGATGTTACACAGCGATGATCCAAAGGTTTGGAAACTTTTGCTCAAGGGGAGTTTTGGACTGGAAAAGGAGAGCCTTCGCGTAGATGCGAATGGGAATTTGGCGCATACCTTGGATCCATTTCCGGGTGAAAAACATATTGTGCGGGATTTCTGTGAAAACCAGACGGAGATCAATACACCGGTAGTGGATAATGCGAAGCAGGCCGTGGAAGAATTAAAAAAGTACAACCGAAAAATTTATCGGACACTGAACTCCTTGAAAGAACCGGAATTTCTCTGGCCGTTTTCCAATCCGCCGTACATTAAGAACGAGGCGGATATTCCAGTGGCACAGTATTTTGAGGAAGAGGCCGTGAAGACCGAATACCGATATTATTTGTCAGATCGATATGGCCGGTATAAGATGACGTTTTCCGGCATTCACTTCAACTACTCCTTTTCAGAGGAGCTTCTGCAAACAGATTTTGCATTAAGTCCAGAGGTTAGTTTTGCGACTTATAAAAATAACTTTTATGTTGCACTTGCAGAGAAGTGTGCCGTTTACAGTTGGCTGATTGTCGCGATTACCGCCGCAAGTCCATTGATGGATGCCTCGTACGTTCAAAAGGCCGGGCGAGGAAATGACTTGTTTAATGGTATGGCGACGACCCGATGCAGTGAACTGGGATATTGGAACTATTTCACGCCGATTTTTGATTATTCTAGTGTGGAAAAGTATGCGGACAGTATTCAGAGCTACGTGGATCTTGGTTTGCTGAAATATCCTTCTGAGCTGTATTATCCGATTCGATTAAAGCCGCCGGGAGCGTATGATTTGGATATACTGCGGAGAGAGGGGGTCGATCATATTGAGCTTCGAATGATTGACTTAAACCCGCTGTGCGAAAACGGAATTGATGAACGGGATGTGTTTTTTGCACAGCTATTGTTGGTATGGCTGGCATCCCTTCCGCGGTACTCTCTGACTGCACGCGATCAGGTGCAGGCAGTGCAGAATTGTAAAAATGCGGCGCGGTTCGATCTGAAAACAGTAAAGATTGTTGCGCCGAATGGGGAGGTATGCTCGGTAGCGACGGCGGGGCTCAGAGTGCTTGAGCGCATGGAGAGCTTTTTTAAAGGGTATTCGGATGAAGTGACCGCGGTACTGCATTTTCAGAAACAGAAGTTTTTGGAGCCGGAAACCCGGTATGCGTGGAGAGTACAAAAGGAATTCAGCGGTGGTTTTGTCCGGAAGGGTCTGGCGCTGGCAAAGAAACGACAGACAGAAGGTGCGGGAAATGTGTGAACTCTTTGGATTTAGTGGACGCAGTCCACGAGAACTGAATCAGGAATTAAAAGAATTTTATTCCCACAGCAATGAGCACCCGGATGGATGGGGGCTGGCTTTGCTGGATGAGGGAGAGATTTCGATTGAAAAGGAGCCGATGCAGGCCAGTGAAAGCCGTTACCTCAAGGAGCGGCTTTCAGAGCCGATTGTGTCCAAATCGGTTTTGGCACATATCCGATATGCGACAATCGGAAATACAGAATGGCGAAATTGCCATCCGTATACAGGACGGGATAGCAGCGGACGGCATTGGACGCTGATTCACAACGGAACAATTTTTGATTATCCGGAGCTGTCTCATTTTACCGCTGTGCAAAAGGGAGACACGGACAGTGAACGGATTTTGCTGTATTTTATAGAACAGATGAATCGGCAAATGAAACGACGGAATCGACCTTTGGAGACAGAGGAACGATTTGAAGTGCTGGATGATTTGGTTACCCGATTGGCTCCGAACAATAAGCTCAATCTGATTGTTTATGACGGGGAATTGATGTATGCTCATTGCAATTATGCCAATACCTTGCATTGGCGGAAGGATGACAGCGGTATGTACCTGAGCACGCGTCCATTGGGAGATGGAGCTTGGAGACCGACTCCGTTTACGACGTTATTTGCATTGAAGCAGGGAGAAGTTGTTTATATGGGAACCGATCATGGAAAGGAATATACGGTAGACGAGGAACAGGTAAAGATGCTGTATATGGCTTATTCGGAGCTTTGATCGGTTGGCCGCAACGGAGAAAGTGAAATACCCGTTGAGATCATTGGGTTAAGGAAAGGAATAAACTATGAACCGGGATGTCATCAAAGAATTGCTTTATGAAAAATATATTGCCCCCACAGAGAAACCGCGTACCAAATATGTGGGGATAGAAATTGAAATGCCAATTGTGAATTTATCCGGAGAAGCAACAGACTATGCTGTGGCACAGCAGGCTGCGGCGGCATTGATCGAGAAATTCGGTTTTGAACCGCAGGATTACGACGATGAAGGTGTCTGTTATACCGCAACGCATCCGAAAAATGGGGACAATATTTCTTTTGACTGCGCCTATAACAATCTGGAACTCTCTATGGGCAAGGAAATGCGGTTGGAAACCCTGGAACAGAGGTTTCAAACATATGTTCTATTTTTGAATAAAGAACTGGGACGCTCTGGTCATATTCTGACGGGGATGGGAATTAACCCCAACTATGCAGTAAACAGCAAGGATTTTCTTCACGTTGAACGGTATCGAATGCTGGAACGTTATTTGAAAAAGAGCGTGGAATGGAACGTGCCAATGTATTTTCATCCCTATCCGGATTACCCGACCTATGCCAGCGCGTCACAGGTACAATTGGATGTACAAAAAGATCGACTGATTTCCACGATTCGAGCATTTTCGCTGGTAGAGCCGGTGAAGTCGGTATTGTTTAACAATTCATGGTTTCCCGAGGAGCCGGATAATCTGTGCGTGCGGGATTTGCTTTGGGAATACAGCACGCACGGTATCAACCCACATAATATTGGCGCCTTTCAGAAAATTCCGAACAGCATGGATGAATTGCTGGAATATATCGCATCTACCAGTATTTTCTGCACGGAACGGGATGGACATTACATTCATTTTGAACCGGTTCCCATTGTGGAGTATCTGGAACGGGACAGTGTGAGCGGAGAATACTACGAGAACGGAATATATTGTCCGATTACCATTCATCCGCGGGAATCCGACTTGAAATACTTGAGAAGTTATAAGTTTGAGGATCTGACCTATCGGGGAACGATCGAATTTCGCAGTGTTTGTTGTCAGCCGTTGCATGATGCGATGAGCGTGCCGGCCTTTCATGTAGGACTGATGGAGCAGGTTGAGGAGCTGGAAGAGCTTATGGAGCGGGATACGGTTCTATATCAGCATGGATTTACAGCGTATGAGTTGAGAAATATTCTTAATCAGAGAGAATGGCCGGAATTTATTGATCGAAAGGGTCTAAAAAGGCTGTGTATTGAGGTTTTGGATTTGGCGAAGAAGGGAATGGCTTCGTACGGGTATCATGAAGAACAATATTTGATGCCGTTGTATGAACGGGCAGAAACGTTGACTTCGCCAGGACGCCGATTTGCTGATGCGATGGATCGGGGAGAGGATAAGAATCAATGGATCTGGTCGTATTCGCTGGTTTGACACTCGGCAGATTCAGCTCCATTCCAACATGATATCATTTGCTAAGACAGGATTGTGGGATAGCAAATACCTATTGCAATACGAATATCAGTGATCTCTGTGACAAAACGTATAACACTCCGGACAGTGCTTCTGCTGTCCGGAGTGTTTGTATATGGTCCGTGATTCAACGAGTCGGTT
>CAYLXH010000071.1:0-10996 GCA_964387535.1 uncultured Butyricicoccus sp.
ATCCTTCCGTGTTTTCAGCGCCATCACAATTTCTTCCAGAGATGCGTTGCCCGCGCGCTCACCGATGCCGTTGATGGTGCACTCAACCTGTCCAATACCTGCTTCGATGCCAGCCAGAGAATTGGCCACTGCCATGCCGAGATCATTGTGGTTGTGACAAGAGAGAGTAACGTTTTCTATACCGGCAACGTGCTCACGGATGTAACGAATCAGAGTGGCATATTCGTGCGGAACCAAATATCCGACCGTATCCGGAATGTTCAGCGTGGTGGCACCGCTTCGGATTGCCGCTTCGAAGACACGGCACAGGAAATCTGGATCGGTACGGGTCGCATCCTCTGCTGAGAATTCTACATCAGAGATATGCTTCTTTGTGTAAGCCACCATTTCCGAAACACAGTTCAGCACATCATCCGGACTCATTTTCAGCTTATACTTCATATGGACCGGGCTGGTTGCAATAAACGTATGAATGCGCGGTGACTCTGCAGTGCGGATTGCATGGTATGCTGCATCAATGTCCTTTACTGTGGTGCGGGCCAGTGAGCATACGGTGGCGTTCTTGACCGTGTTGGCAATGGCTGAAATGGCAGCGGCGTCGCCGGGAGAGGCGATCGCAAATCCTGCTTCGATGATATCTACACCAAGAGCCTCAAGCTGGCGCGCAACTTCCAGTTTCTCACGAAGATCCATGCTGCAGCCAGGGGACTGTTCTCCATCTCGGAGAGTGGTATCAAAAATTTTAATCATTCTTGACATAAAATGTATCCTCCATTATAGTAAAAAATTCATCATTTCTTGCATGATACCCATGATTTCTGCTGAGATAGGCATAAAAAAAGCTCTCATCTCTCTACTAGATTAAGAGACGAAAGCATAGTTCCGCGGTACCACTCTTGTTGCCGACTTACCATCGGCCTCTCCTGTGTCTAACAACACATTTCTCGTGTAACGGCGAGGAAACCGTCCTTACTTACAAGCGAATTGCCGTTCAGCAGGATGCTCCCGGGCGAGCTTCACTGATTCACGCTGCGGTCTCACACCAACCGACCGCTCTCTGAAAACGCTGGGCAGCTACTTTACCCGTTCATAACATTTAAAATATAAGATTGAATCTAGTATATCGAATCTTTCCCACACTGTCAAGACTCTTAAAAAGTTTTTCTGACGCTAGGAGGAATGAAACAACCGGCTGCATTTCACAGCAGCCAGTTGACCAGTGTACCGATCTGTTCAATCGTTACTTCCATGCGATCCCCTGATTTCAGCCAGTGCTTTTCATCCTTGCCGAGAATAACACCGTCTGGTGTGCCGGAATAGATAATGTCTCCGGGCTGTAATGTCATGTATTGGGAAAGATAGCTCACAATTTCCGCACAGGAGAAAATCATATTTCTGGTGTTTGACTGTTGACATATTACGCCATTGACCGTACAGGAGATATCCAACTGATCGGGATCAATGCTGTCTGCTGTGACTAAAAACGGTCCGATAGGTGCGAAGTCATCACAGGCTTTTCCCAGCAGCCATTGACTGGTTGCAAACTGCAGATCACGGGCGCTGAAATCGTTGCCGGCTGTATAACCGAAAATATGGCCGGCAGCGTCTTCCGGAGAGACCGCATGGGTCTGCTTGCCGATTACGATGACCAGCTCTGCTTCATAGTCGAATTGTTCCGCTCGGTCCGGGAGTCGGATCGGATGATTGTGCCCGATCAGAGAGGAGGGAAATTTGGGGAACACCGGAGGGAAATCCTGTTTGGGAACTAACCCCGTCTCTTCAATGTGGGACAAATAATTTAATCCCACGCAAATAATTTTCTCCGGTCGTGTGACCACAGGGGCAAAGGAAATCGGTTTTTCGAGAAAAACCGGTTCCAACTGTGCATAGCGCGGCAACAGAGTATCCCAATGTGATGTGGCCCATAATTCCGAGAGCGTGACCGGTAGATCGCATTGATTCTTTTGCACTGTTCGGCGCACATCGGCCAGACGGCCCTCTGAACAATAACCGAGGTGGATTGCCTCATTCTGATAAAATTGAAAGAATTTCACGCAGTTTATCCTCTTTGTAGTGATATATTAAGTGGTATATTATTGTTTTACAGAAGGAAAGAAGTTTCATGATTTCTGCGTTTTATGATACATCGCTTTGGATGTTATGTCAAGAAATGCACTGCCTTTGCCATTTCTCAGCAAACTTGCTTCGGATTTTTCTGGTTTTTTTATGAGGAAGAGAATATATTATTTGTATTTCCTGCGATTGTCTTGAAAAAATGCATGGATCGCGTCCGTTTTGTTATGTTTTTTTGAAAAATATCTTTGGAAAGAGTAGGATTATAGTACCTGAGCGGCAGAAAAGCCGCATAAAGCAGCAGAGATTCTGCAAAAATGTTAGGGACATTTGCAAAGTAAGCGGGTTAACAGGTGTTGTAATATCAGGATAGATTCTTAGCGAATCCAAACGAATTTGGACTGCGGTTCCTCTTGGAAATCGGTTGACCTTGTTTCCGCCTGTTTGAGTAAAAAACGAAAGTTGTAAGTTTGGTATGGAGCAGGTTCTGATAGACTGGAGAATCTATGTCCCAGCGTCCACGAAGGAGGGCTATTATGAACGCTGCTGATACTTTATTTGTGCTGGTATGTGCTGCCATGGTCTTGGTAATGACGCCTGCCTTGTCGGCTTTTTATACCGGTCTTACCCGCCGGAAGAGCGGTGTTGACATCATGATGCAGGTATGGATTTGCCTGGCAGTTGTCGGAATCCTGTGGGTTGTCTGTGGTTTTTCCCTTGCGTTCGGTTCGAACACAGCAGGAGGAATCATCGGTGGTGGCGACTACCTGATGCTCAAGGGTGTCGGTGCTTTGCCGAGTGAGGTATATGGTTCCACGGTTCCGTTTATTGCATTTTTCTTCCTGCAGGTTACGTATGCGATTATCACCCCTGCTTTGATCTGTGGCGCTGTTGCAGAGAGAATGACATTAAAGTCGTATCTGCTCTTTGTTCTGCTGTGGAGCTTAATCGTTTATATCCCACTTACCCATATGGTATGGGGCGGCGGACTGTTTTCCAGTTTTGGTATGATTGACTGGGCTGGCGGCCTTGTTATTCACACCAGTGCCGGTTTCTCTGCGCTGGCAGCAGCATTGATTCTCAAGAAGAGAAAGAATGAGGACTATACACCGCACAATATGGCACAGGTTTCTATCAACTGTGGACTGTTGTTGTTTGGCTGGCTTGCATTTAATGCTGGCGGTGCACTCTGTGTCAACAGCAATGCCGTATTCAGCATGGTCAACTCGCTGATCGGTTCGATGGTCGGCATGGCTGTTTGGACGATCCTGACGGCAATTCGCGAAAAGCGTCCGAGCTTTATGTCGGCGATGCTCGGTTTCCTTGGCGGATTGGTTGCTGTTACGCCTGCTGCAGGTATCATTACTCCATCCGGTGCAATAATCCTCAGCCTGATTGTTTCTATTGTTTGCTATGTGTGCATCAATATCGTTCATCCGAAGGTCGGATTTGATGACACGCTGGATGTTTGGGGACTGCATGGTATGGGTGGTTTCACTGGTACCATCCTGCTTCCGTTGTTTGCGGATTCTTCCCTGATTGAGATGGGACGTTCGGTTGGCCAGCAGTTGGCTGTTCAGGCTGGCTGTGTGGTTGTTGGCGCCGCGTTTGCATTCATTGCCACCTGGATCATGCTTAAGGTCATTGGCCTGATTACACCGCTGCGTCTGCCGGATGAAGTAGAGGGCAATGTCGACGAGATTGTTTACAAGGAAAAAATGTACGATTGATCTCATTCATACTTATCAAACAACACAAACAACCGCTGGCTTTTGCCAGTGGTTGTTTGCTATATACAATGGGACGCGTTCCAAGTGTACGTGCTTGGAACGCGTCCCATTTGAATGAAACACTCTGATTCAATTTACCCGATGAGGAATTTATGTTTTAATGCCGCTCGTTTCTCGGCAGTTACTCCTATTTCCTGCTCTAAAAAGGCGTCCATACCGTGAAACTCTGTTCGAATTGTGGTGAGGACCGCATCCAGATACTCCGGGGCGACAGAGAAAAAGGCATAGATTTGTGGAATAATATCCTTTGTGCCGGCTTTTTCTGTGAGTATGGCAATTATTTTGTTCATCGTTTCCGTGTAAAACGTATTTGTGGCCAGATAGTCCTCAGCGATGGTGTTTTCATCGACGCCCAGAGCAGATAGAACGAGAACGGAAGCGATGCCGGCGCGATCTTTTCCGGCGCTGCAGTGCCAGAGAATGGCACCATCGTCTGGGGTCTGAAGCAAGACATCAAAAAATTTTCCATATTGTTTGCGGCAAAATGGATTGGATACCAATTGGCGATAGATATCAGTCATATAGGCCTTTGCATCAAAATGGTCACGCATGAGAAATGCAGCCAGTTGGGTCATGCCATCAGTATTGCTGAATTCTTCGTGTGAAATACCTGCCATAGCTTCATCGAGTATGGGGATCCAGTGGTATTCGACGTGCGCAATTTTTGTATCTGGTTCTCCATCCTTTTCCGCTTGGGTGCGAAAATCGACGACGGTGCGAAGCTGATAATCATTTTGCAGGATGGCACGGTCCTCCAGATTCAGATCATTTAGGCATCCGCTGCGCAACAGGCGGCGAGGCTTTATTTTTTGTCCTTCTTTTGTTGTGAATTGACCCAAATCACGGGTGTTTTGCAGTTTTTCAAACGCAATACGTGAGATATCCATGAATTTGCCTCCATAGAAAGTACATTGTATCAAATGTATTATAGCATGTTTTGTACAGGTGTGGTACAATAAATAAAGAAAATTTATACGAGATATTTCAACAGAAATGTTCGCTTCTTTGAGAAACCATTTCCACTCGTGTGAATCATATGATAAAAATTCTTTTCTGTACAAAAGTAGCAGACCTGGGAAAGGACAAATAAGTATGAAATTGATTTCATGGAATGTAAACGGACTTCGTGCCTGTGTCAAGAAGGGATTTTTTGACGTGTTTCGTTCTTGTGATGCCGATATGTTTTGTTTACAGGAAACCAAGCTGCAGCCAGAGCAAGCTCCGGCTGAGGGATGGGATGGATATTGGGAGTACTGGTACAGCGCAGAAAAAAAGGGGTACAGTGGAACTGCCTTATTTTCCAAACAGGAACCGATGCAGGTCACATATGGAATTGGCATGGAGGAACATGACCGGGAAGGTCGGGTGATTACAGCCGAGTACGAGTCTTTTTATCTTGTCACGTGCTATACTCCCAATTCACAAAATGAACTCGCTCGCCTGGATTACCGCATGAGGTGGGAGGATGACTTCCGGGATTATCTGTTGGAACTGGATGCGGTCAAGCCGGTTATTCTTTGCGGAGATTTGAATGTAGCGCATCAGGAGATTGATTTGAAGAATCCGAAGACGAATCGTCAGAATGCCGGATTTACAGAGGAAGAGCGTGCCAAAATGACGGAACTGCTTGCCGCAGGATTTACGGACAGCTTCCGGTTGTTATACCCGGATGTCACAGGGGCATATTCCTGGTGGTCCTATCGCTTCAAAGCGCGGCAGAACAACGCGGGATGGCGCATTGACTACTTTATTGTGTCGAACCGCATTGCCGATCGGATTCAGGATGCCAAAATCCTCACAGATATTATGGGGAGCGATCATTGCCCGGTAGAATTGGATATTGATTTGTAAAAGACGAGAAGGATAAACGGTTGGGATGGCGAACGAAGTAATACGAGAGGGATGAGAATTTGAAAACGCATTCGGTGGGGAAGAATGCCATATTAAATATGCTTCGCGTTTTGGTATCGCTGCTGTTTCCGCTCATTACATTTCCTTATGTTTCAAGAGTTTTGCAGGTGGAAAATTTGGGCAGAGTGACCTATGCCAATTCGATTATCACATATTTTGCGTTGTTTGCGACGTTGGGGGTAAAAACCTATGCGACTCGAGAGGGGGCTGCGCTTCGAGAGAACAGAGAAACGTTCCAGCAGTTTTTTTCCCAGGTATTCTCTATCACGATACTGACAACACTGGGAGCCTATCTTGTTTTGTTTGCGATGATATTTCAGGTGGATGCACTGCAGGAGTATCGTGGTCTGCTGATTGTTTTGAGCATTTCCATGCTTTTGACCACGCTGGGAACGGAGTGGGTGTGCTCTGCTTATGAGGATTACACCTATATTACCATTCGCAGTATCGCCTTCCAAGCACTGGCCTGTGTTTTGTTACTCCTATTTGTGCGTGATCAGAATGACGTGTACCAGTATGCGGTAATTCTGGTTGTCTCATCTGCGGGTTCGAATATCCTCAATCTGTTTTATGTTCGTCGCTATTGCAGGCTGCGGTTGACAGTTCATATGAAACTGCGGACGCATATGAAACCGATTTTGATTTTATTTGCCTCCAATCTCGCGACCTGTATCTATGTCAGCTCGGACGTCACCCTGCTTGGCGTTTTCTGCGGTGACTATTATACGGGACTATACAGTGTATCGACTAAAATATATTCCATTGTAAAAAATTTGATTTCTGCAATTATTCTCGTCGCCATTCCAAGATTCTCCTATTATTATGGAAAGGGGATGACGGATAAATTTAATGAACTGCTTGCTGCAATCAGTGGACATTTGGCGATCATCGCGCTTCCTGCGAGTGTGGGAATGTTTTTGGTCAGTGACCTGATCGTTACGCTCCTCTCCGGGGCATCATATGCTCCCGCAGCAACCTCGCTGCGGATTTTATCGCTTGCCGTGTTATTTGTTGCAGTGTCTTGGGTACTCGCACAGGGCGTATTGGTGCCGATGAAGCAAGAAAATTATGTTTTGAAGATTACGCTGTGTGCCGTGGCCATCAATGTGGGTCTGAATTTCTTGCTGATTCCGTTGTGGAAGCAAAATGCGGCGGCGTGGACAACGCTGCTGGCAGAAACTTTTATTGCAGCAGCTTATGTGCGAAAGGTTTGGGGAATGGTTCACCCGGCGGGTGTGCTCAAAGAAATCGGACATGCTGGGGTGGGAAGTGTCGCAGTGATCATCTGGGTTTTGGTATCACGGCACTGGCTCACTGCAGACATTCCGGCGCTGGTCATGTCGGTGGTGGGAGGTATTGCCTGCTATGCAATTACACTGCTTATTCTGCGGGATTCTGTAATGTATGGAGTATTGACTATACTTTGTAAAAAATGCCGGGAAGTCTCTCGGCTGCTTGGATTATGATAGAAACTCTCCGGTGCCCAGCACAGGCCGTGCGGGGACGGAGAGTTTTGATTTTCCGTCCTTTGAGAAAGCGAGCAGAACGTGTAAATCGTAAGAGTAAAAAGAGGTTTTCTATCAAAAAGATACTGGACAAAGTTCAAAAGAAATGGGAATTGTCAACACATGTTGCTTGAAGTGTCATAAAAGGAATGCTATACTAAAACTGATTCTTTTTGGAAAACAGGGGACGAAATAATGACAAAAATAAGCGTTAAGAAACCGTTTCTGGTTCTGGTTGGCATTGTACTGGTTCTTGTCCTTGGCGTGGTAGCATTTACCCGTATGGTCACAGACCTGCTGCCGAATATGGAGCTCCCATATATGATTGTGTATACTACATATCCGGGAGCCAGTCCGGAAAAAGTGGAGACATCGGTATCCCAACCGTTGGAAGAAGCGCTTGGATCTACAACTGATCTGCAAGAGATTCAATCGGTTTCCAGCGAAAATTTGAGCCTTGTAATCATGGAATTCAGTCAGACGACGGATATGAATGCAATCAGCATCGAGGTCAGTAATCTGCTGGATCAGATTAAGGGATACCTGCCAGACAGCTGCTCCCAGCCGGTTATGATGCAGCTGTCACCGGATATGATGCCGGTTATGATTGCGGCGATTGATGTGGATGGAATGGAAAGCGAAGAACTGACTACCTATCTCAATGACGAACTGATGACGGAGTTTGAACGTTTGAGCGGTGTTGCTTCAGTCGGTACAACCGGTACAATTTCCGATCAGGTACGGGTGACGTTGAATCAAGATAAAATTGATGCGTTGAATGCTAAGGTTTTGCGTGCAGTGAGTGCTGATTTAGCAGATGCCAAAGAGCAGCTGGATGATGCGCAGGAGCAAATTGATAACGGCACAGCGCAGCTGGATAAGGCGGAAGCAGAACTTAAGTCCGGTACCGCGGATGCGTCCACACAGCTGGGAAATGCAGCTGCAGAGGTGGATTCTGCTACGGCACAGCTGAATGCATTGCTGAGTCAGGAGACAACGCTGTCGGCAAATCAGACTGCGTTTGAAGCAGAGCGGGACGCGTGGGAGCCTTACGCGGAAATGAATGAGAACGTGGAATCACTGGCGATGCTCATTGCGGTCTATCATGTAACAGGAACGCTTCCGGAACTCAATGAGATTCCGGAAGGGGGACTGACTACGGACATCGTCAGCAGCCTGTTCAGTGGAATCAGCGGCATTTCGGATGCACTTCGTGATCCTGCCTCTGTGCTCCAGAGCATGACGGATGAAGAGTTTGCAACGGCACGTGATGCGATTGTGTCGATAATTGGTAGTGATGAAGAGCTATCGGAGATGTCATCGGTAGAACGGGGAGATTTCATCACGCTGCTGATGACGACACAGCAAGCGGAGCAGCGTATCAAAGAAATTGATGCTGAGCTGGCAAATATTAAAACCGAACTGGCGACGGTTACCGCGATGAAGCCGTCGTTGGAGAAAGCGCTGACGGAAGCCAAGGAGGCTTATGCACAGGTGCAGGCCGCACAGGTGGAATCAACGCTGGAAATTGCTTCGGGTTCCACGCAGATTGCGGTGACACGAGCTTCGCTGAAGGATGCACAAACACAGCTGGATGAAGCGACCAAGGAATTTGAAGAGGCACGAGATCAAGCCTATGAGTCTGCGGATATCAGCGGCATCATTACCGCAGATATGATAAGCAACATTCTGGTTGCAGAGAATTTTGAAATGCCGGCAGGATATATTTCAAACGGCAAGGATGAATATACACTGAAGGTTGGTGAGACGTATCAATCGCTGGAGCAACTAAAAAATACCCTGCTTTTCCATATGGATATTGATGGTGTTGGGGACATTCGTTTGAAGGATGTTGCCAGAGTGAAATATGCCACAACAGAGGATAATGAGGGAAGCTATGCGCTGGTGAATGGAAACAGTGCAGTACTCTTATCGTTCTCTAAAACCTCCACCGCCTCGACCTCGGAAGTTTCCAAGCTTCTCAATCAAACAATTGAAAAACTTGAGGCGGACAATCCGAATCTCCATATCACACCTCTTATGGATCAGGGAGACTATATCGCACTGATTATTGACAGTGTTTTGCAGAATTTGCTTCTGGGAGCTTTGCTGGCTGTGATTGTGCTCCTGATCTTCTTGCGCGATATTCGGCCAACGGTGATTATTGCATTCAGCATTCCGATGAGTGTCCTGTTTGCCATTGTTCTGATGTATTTTACCAATATCACGCTCAACATTATTTCATTGTCTGGTCTGGCGCTTGGCGTTGGCATGTTGGTAGACAATTCCATTGTTGTTGTTGAAAATATCTATCGCTTGCGCAACTTGGGCATGTCACCTGCAAAGGCGGCTGTGCGTGGCGCACGAGAGGTTGGCGGCGCAATCTGTGCCTCGACGTTGACAACAATTTGCGTATTCCTTCCGATTGTTTTTACAGAAGGGTTAGCGCGCCAATTGTTTACAGACATGGGGTTGACGATTGCCTATTCTCTCGTTGCGTCTCTGGTTGTTGCCCTTACCGTAGTCCCAACAATGAGCTCGAGTTTATTGAAACATGCGGAAACCAAACGCAATAGTCTGTTTGAGAAGATTGTTGATAAGTATCGGGTTCTGCTGGGCTGGTGTTTGGGTCACAGAGTGGTCTCTCTCTTGGTTGCCTTCGCACTGTTTTTGGTTGCTGTGTTTGAAGCGACACAGATTGGCATGGAAATTATTCCTGAGATGTCAACTTCCGGACAGATGACAGCGACATTGACTATGCCGGAAGGAGCGACAGAGGAAGAAACAGAGGCTATGGTTGGCAAGGTATCGGAGATCATGGAAAGCGCCGATGGCGTAGAGACAGTGGGCGCTCTTTCCAGCAGCAGTCTTTCTCTCACATCCAGTTCAGAAACCTCAGTTGAGTTTTATATTCTGACGGGAGAGAATGTAGATGGCAACGATGTGAAAAAGGAAATTGACGAGCAAGCGAAGGGATTGCCGTGTGAGCTTTCGGTTTCTGCTTCAGCGATGGATATGTCGGCATATCTGGCCTCTGGTGTTCAGATTGATATTTATGGTAAAGATTTGGATACTCTTCAGGAAATCTCTTCGGATCTTGCGAAAAAATTGGAATCGGTTGAGGGCTTAGAGGATATTTCTGACGGAAATGATAATCCGGAACTGGAAAAGATTCTCACCGTAGACAAAGATGCAGCGATGCGTGAGGGGCTGACGGTGGCACAGGTGTACACTTCTCTGGCTTCTGATTTACAGGATGAAGTTGAGTCGACAACCCTGACAGTAGGAGAAAAAGAACTTCCCGTTGTGGTCGTGAAACCGAGCAGCGTCACCACGGGAAACTTGATGCGTCAGACTGTTGAAGCGACGGATTCCGAGACAGGAGAAACAAAAGATGTTCGTTTGGATGATATTGCATCGCTGACGGATTCCGAAACGCTGTCGTCGATTACCCGCGTCAACAATCAGCGTATGATTTCGGTTACGGCAGTTGTAGACGACGCGCACAATATTACACTGGTCAGCCGTGACATTCAGAAGATTCTGGATGAGTATGATGTTCCGAGTGGATATACCGTAGAAATGACGGGTGAAAATGCATCCATTATGGAGGCGATGCATGATCTGATTTTGATGCTGATTCTGGCCATTATCTTTATTTATCTGATTATGGTTGCACAGTTCCAGAGCTTGCTCAGCCCATTTATTGTGTTATTT
>CAYLXH010000072.1:0-10986 GCA_964387535.1 uncultured Butyricicoccus sp.
TCATGATGATGGTGATATCGGCAAGTGCATTGCCGAATGTGCTGCAACAGCATTACGCATGGCAGAACAAAATCCTAAGATCTTTGTCCCACAGCAATTTGAAAATCCGGCGAATCCGCAAGCTCACCGCAATCAAACTGCGTTGGAAATCCTTGCTCAGGTCGACGGACCAATCGACGGCTTCTGTTCTGGCATTGGTACCGGCGGAACAATCACCGGTATTGGCGAGGTCCTGCGCGAGCACAATCCTTCCATGACAATCTGGGCCGTCGAACCGCAGAATGCAGCCATTCTGGCCGGTGGCACCATCGGTACCCATCTTCAGATGGGAATTGGCGACGGTCTGATTCCCGGTATTCTCAATACCAAAATCTATGATGACATCTACATCGTCACAGACGAAGAGGCAATTGAAACCGCAAAAGATCTCGCTCGTCTGGAGGGATTGATGTGCGGCATTTCGAGCGGCACCAACGTCGCTGCCGCGCGAAAGCTGGCCCGGCAGCTTGGTCCCGGCAAAACGGTTGTCACCATTCTTCCGGATACTGCAGAACGCTACTTCAGCACTCCTCTGTTTGAAAACGAAGAATAATCGCATTCTCTATTCCGCGTATGATAATCATACGCGGAATTTTTGTATATGCCTGCTGTTTTTGCACATACTTCTGCTGAGGTGACGAAACGATGTTAAATGAGACCGATCTTCTCCAACATATCTGTCAAACCACAGAAATGGGTCAGCTCGGTATTGATATGGTGCTGGATTTTACAGACAGTGCCTGCTTGCGTGACGCTCTCCGCCAACAGAAGTCCGAATATGCCGAACTACACCGTGCTGCGGACTCTTTTCTTCGTGAGCGCGGAGAGCATCCCAAATCACTCAACGCATTTGCACGGCTGTCCAGTGAAATCTCTTCTTCCATCAAAGCGATGCGCAACCACTCTCAGTCCAGTATTGCCGAAATGATGATCCAAGGCAACACAAAGGGTATGACCAAATCCCTTCAATGTTTGGATGATTACGTCGGCGAACAAACACCGGTCACAGAGCTGGCCCACAAGCTGTTGAAAACAGAGGAAGCCAACATTGAGCAAATGAAGTCCTTCCTCTGAACAAACGCAGCCACCCATAGCAACATATTTCTGCTATGGGTGGCCATTGATACCAACTGATGTTATGATTCCCTCTGCGCCAACAGATTTGACAGCGTCATCTCTCCCCACGAGTAATTTGCAAGATAGATTCCTTTAAACAGATTCTCTGCACCTGGTTTTTGAGCCAAATAATCATATAAATCGCAGGAAAAACGGCTTGGTACCACGCGGCGCGAACCATTCACCGACTCAATAATATCCTCAACGCCGTATTCTTTCAGCTTGTCCGTCAATCTCATTGCGACCTTTCTGCACCGCGCCAATGTCACTTTATTGGATGACTCATTTTCCCAAAGACAGCTGATAATCTCCGTTGCGGAAACATATCCTCCGCCTCGATCCACCAGAAGGGCCAGCAATTCTTTGGATTTTGCCGACTGAAACAGAATCGGTTTTCCATCCACGAAAACATCAAAATAACCAAAGGTACGAATCATTACTTGAGGAACGTCACTGCCTTCACTCAGATCAAACGGCACCGTTTCTGTATGATACCCCATCTCAGCTGCCACCAAGTAGATGGTCAAACGTTCCCCAACACGCTCTTGCGCACGAGCAAAGATGTAAACTTTGCTCGATGATTCCATCCCCTGCAGCCTGATTTGGCAATCCGCCGTTGACGCACCGTTTTGTAGCTTCTCCATACATGCCAGGAACATGTCTCTGTCTTGTTCCTGAATCAGCCAGCTCAAATTCTGGCCGATCAGTTCCTCTTCGGTCCGGTCAAGCATATGACATAGTGTTTGGTTACAATACTGCACCACAGCAGAACCATGTTGCAGATGGACAGCCGCCAGCCCCGTCGGGAGAGCATGAAAGAATTGCGCCAACTGGTTTGTCACTATGTGCTCCCGTTCAATGTCCGTAATCAATCCATACACCCACATCGTGCGGTCGGCATGCCGAACGGAATTCAGGGTATCCATGACCCAGCGCAATGAGCCGTCCCGACAGCGGATCCGATACTGCACCGAAGTCGTGTGGGCATATTCCTTCATCTGCTGCAGTACGGTTTCATAATTCTCCCGATCCTCTTCATAAATCAGAGAGGAAACATGGTTATGAAATCGCGAGCGAATGTCCTGGCGGGAAAATCCGGTAATTCGACAAAATCCATCGCTCACAAAGTCCAGCTGCACCTCTCCCGATAGACAACAGCGATAACCTCCTCCCGGAATATTCTCCAGGATGACATCCATGGTGTCGACTGCGTTCTCTGTATCCACACGCTCCGGACTGTCCTTCTCCTGCTGCATCTCCTCCGTGATATCATTGCAGCTGCAAATCAAAATATTCCCGTATTCTTCATCCTTCAGCGCATAGCCACGGATAGCAAAACAACCAAAGGTGAAATCTCTCCGGCGAATTCGACACATGATCGCTTCTTCCCAACTTCCTTCTTTCAACTTGCGACTCAATTCTTGAAAATAGCCTACATCATCCGGATGAATGGAATTCACAATAGATACCCCGGAAAATTCCTGGAACTCCATCCGAGACTGAAAACCCAACTGTCGGACCAAACTATCATTGATCGCAACCATCGCAAACGGCAGCTCATGATAGCAAACAAACAGGCCGCCCGGAAGCTTTGACTGCCAGAATTCCTTTTCTATTTGCGCAGCATAATCCTTTTTAATTTCAAACATCCCGTCATAATGATATCCGCTCTCTTTCCATGGAAAATAGGTATGAAGCTGAATCATTTTCCATCCATCCTCGGTTTCCCGGCAAACCGCTACCACACAAATCTCCAAAATCAGTGTGTTACTGTTCTCCCCCAGCGTAATCGAGCCGCTGACCAAGCAGACATCCGATGCCAATAATCGTGGATCCAAATCCACTGACATGACATGAAGCTCTTCCTGATTGTTCATCATGCCAACCAGCTCCGAGCGCACCTCCTCTTTATTCCAAAGATCTGTATGGGGAGCTCCGAGTCCATGAAACTGTATGTCCTCTGCGACATAGGTCAGTGCGGCATCCACATTTTTTCTCTCATAATAGTCGAGAAAAAAATATTTTACCGTTTTCAGTGGCTCAGCCAGCGCTTTATCCGAATTCATTGCGTGGTTTTTTGCCATCCTCTTTCCCTCCTGCTTCTGGTTGATTCTGTCATCGTTCCCATTGTGATCAATACGGTCCAGATGGTTCCTATCTTATACTTCCTGCCCATTGCTCTAGCATATTATTCCAAAAGAACCATAATTGGTAATTTTATTATACGCTTTGCATCACCAAAGAACTGCACTCCATTTGTGAGACAATATCACGATGCAGCCCGAATTTCTGACAATCCATCCCTTCATCCACACAGGCTGCTGTTTTCTTTCGCCTGTCATAATCATGTGTTCCAAATCTGTGCATAAAAAATCCGCTGTCGTGCTTTTCTGCAAATCTCCAAGCAGTCACCTTGGAAACCACCACATCGCCCGGCAGCGGGATAAATCCATGAAATTTATGTTCGCAATGCGCCCATCACAATGTTCTCAACCTGTTCCGGGAGAGCATTTTGTTCCTCTTTGGTCAATCCTACCGTTGAAATAGCGGGATGAATGGTAACATAGACTGTGCCTGGGTGAATCCGCATGCGTTCTTCAAACAAATGATAGGATCCATCAATCGTTACCGGAACAATCGGAGCGCCAGAACGCGCTGCAATTTTAAACGCACCTCCTTTGAATTCATGTGACGGTCCCCCCTTACTGCGTGTGCCTTCAGGAAAGATCGTGAGTGAGTTCCCTTCTTTTACCATCTTTGTGCCATCCATCAGTGCCCGCACACTCGCTTTGACATCCTTTCGGTCCAGAAAAATACAGCGAAGCAGACGCATCCACAAATGGACGCCTGGAACTTTCCTCAGCTCCACTTTAGCCATCAGAGGACGCGGCTGTCCAACATAGCCGAGCATAATCGGGATGTCAAAATCACTCTGATGATTGCTGATGTAAACCGCTGGGCAATTGGGAATATGTTCTTCTCCCGTCACCACAATCTTTCCGCCTGCGGCACGAATTATGTGAACGGCCCAACGGTGTATCGCTCGTTCGACTGTTTTCTGAACCACAGTTCCCCTTCCCTTTTTCATCTGATACCAACAATAGAGACCGCAAGGACATACAATAACTAAATAGATAGCCAGATATACCAGCCAGAAAATGGTGTGAATCATACTATTCCTCTCTTTCCTCTGCCGCCCATCGGATCACTTTGTACTGATCGCACAGTTGATCCAGAGACACCGCACAATTGGCCGGCGACGTGGACGGCAAAACCGTTGCCGGTACGCCGCATTGCGGCAAACAATATTTTCGATACAGACTTCCTGCCTTGGTACCCGTAACAAAGATCGCTCGAATCTGTGCTCGAGACAGAATCTCATTCATATCATTGGGGACGGGGTTCTTAATCGAAGCATCGGATGCCCCCTGAATATCACAGCTGGCCAAGACGTCCCACAGCGCAAGATGATGCTCCGTCAAAAATTGCTTCTGTCTCTCCACATCTCCCACCAACGGAGGAAGTTCATATACCGCTGGAAGTACACGCCAAAAACGATTTTGACGGTGAGCATAATAAAATCCTTCCTCCCGCGATTTTGGGGACGGCATGGTGCCGAGAATCAGAACCCGCGACTGTTCGTCAAACCACGGGCCAAATGTATGTGTGACATGCTTCACCTTCGTTTTCCCTCCATCCGCGATTCATCCAGCGTCACCTTATGCCGCAGGACAGATTCCATTGCAAGCATATCATCCTCATTCACCAACGTGACCAATGTATCTCCCGCACACAAGGCCAGATCTCCTCGCGGAATCAGCTCTTCTTCTCCTCGGGTAACCGAAACAACCAGACAGCGGGACGGCAAAATCAGATCCTTGAGACAGCAGCCGTCTGCCTCACTGCCTTTTTCCACAATGGACGTCAGAATCGTCTTCTCCCCTCGGTACTGCTTTTCCACCGCCCTGACTTTATTCCCGGTATTCATCAGGAATCGTTCGGTCAGCGCCTCATAAACCGGCTTGCTGCCCATCAGGTCTGCCACAACATAGGCGATCAGTGATGCCACAGCCAGCGACAACAGATGGCTGAAAGAACCGGTCATCTCAGAAATCAGCACAATACCAGTCACCGGAGCGCGAACAATCGAAGAAAATAGCGCCGCCATCGCGATAATAATAATATTAAACAGAAATTCCTTTTCCAGCAGTCCGCATTGAATCATTGCCACGCCAAAACAGCTGCCGACATAAGAACCCAAGACCAGCATGGGAAAGAAGTTTCCTCCCGGTGCTCCCGAGCAGAAGCTAATCATAAAAAATATAAACTTTACAACCAGCATTCCCAGCAAAACCGTCAAAACCAGATTTCCCTCATACAGCCGCTCAATCATAACATGACCGTCGCCCAACATATCCGGCATAACGAATCCCAACAGACCGGCACTCAGAAACGGGATACACAGACACACCCAATCCGGCAGAAAACTCAGTTTTTTGTACATATCCTGTGTCGAAGCCAATACCGTATTGAACAACACACCCAGAACGCCGCACAGCAAGCCCAGTAAAATAATCATCGGATAATAGTTCAGTGGAATCATGCCTTCCACTGTAAAGGACAGTACCGGCTCCATGCCGAAAATTCCTTTGGAAATATAATCTGCAACCAGAGCTGCCGACATACAGGACAGCATTACCAGCGCCGAAAAGTTCTTGTGAACTTCCTCCAGTGCAAAAACAACCCCGGCTAAAGGAGTATTAAACGCGGCAGTCAGTCCAGCCGAGGCTCCGCAGGTAATCAGGAAATTTTCCTCCAACCGGAATCGCTTCAACATCTGTGCCACGCCCTTGCCGGACATACCGCCAAGCTGGACGGACGGGCCTTCCCGTCCAAGAGACAGCCCACCAAACATACACAGACAGCCGCTGGCAATTTTAGCTACAATAATTTTGCGCCACGGCGGATGAATATATCCTGTGATTTCCGCTTCTACCTGCGGAATGCCCGATCCAGAAATCATTGGCTCCCAACGCACTAACCGTGCCACCAGATACGCCATGCCAACCAGCAGCAAAAACCAACCGGCAATACGCAGGATATTCCCCTGACAATAATTCAAAATCGTGTTGCGCAATGTATCCGCCTTTCCCAACGCGATTCGATAAAAAATTGTCACGAGACCGGCAATGATGCCCACCAGAAGTCCTTCTCCCAGCATAATCGTCCTCATAGAGTCATAACGATTCAGCATCTGCCGGATTGGCATATGAGACTGCTTTTTCATTCCAAATCTCCTTTAACTGTCCCTGAAAAATCATATCATATGTATGAAATACCACACATGAACTATTTTACCGCCCATTTCGACATTTGTACATGGTTTTTTTACAAACTGTTTGTTTCTTTTCTTTCTGACTGATTGTATAATACTACTATCATTGAATGGTTCCTATCATAAGGAGGAAAATTATATGAACCAGATCAACGATCCATATGGATCATACTATACCAATGATACAAAGTCTGCGGAATCCTTGTCCCGCTACACGGCAAAAACCTTTGGCTGGATGTGTCTTGGCTTGCTCATTACTTTTGCCGTCGCCATCGGCACCCTGTTGAGTGGACTGTATATCATAACCGCATCACGCTTTGTACCATTTCTTCTCGCACTGTGTGAGCTCGGTGTTGTCATTTATCTGTCTGCCCGCATCCGCAGTCTCAGCGTCGGTGCGGCGCGCAGCCTGTTTTTTGCTTACGCCGTGCTCAACGGTGTGACATTTAGCTCGTTGCTGATCTACTATTCTGTCACGTCCCTGATTTTTGTATTCGGCATGACAGCGGTGTTCTTTGGTATTATGGCGTTATATGCCTATCTGACCAAAGCAGATTTGACCTATCTTCGCCCTGTTTTAATGGGCGGGTTGATTACGCTTTTCATTCTGATGCTGTTATCCATGATCCTGCATCTCTCTGCTTTCTCAACCGGCATCTGCCTTCTTGGTGTCCTTTTGTTCGTTGGCTTTACCGCCTACGACACGCAGAAAATTCGCCAAAACTACTTCTATTATCAGGGAAACACAGAGCCTTTGGAGAAAGCATCTATTTTTAGTGCGTTGCAGCTCTATCTTGATTTCATCAATTTGTTCCTGTATCTGTTGCGTCTATTTGGACGTCGCAGCAATTAACAACAGGATTTCTCTCTTGTTCATTCAACCGCAAAAACGCCGTGGACAGTGTTACACTGCTCCACGGCATTTGTTATTCCTCCATACTCATCTGCTGCGGTACGAGTTTCTTCTGGACATCCAGGTGTTCATATGCCAGTGCCGTCACACAGCGCCCGCGCGGTGTACGATTCAAAAAGCCAATCTGCATCAGATATGGTTCATACACATCTTCCAGCGTCACGGCTTCCTCGCCAATCGTCGCAGCAAGTGTCTCCAGTCCAACCGGACCGCCGTCAAAGGTCTGTATAATGCTGTTGAGCAAGCGGTGATCAATAGCATCTAGGCCAAGATTGTCAATCTCTAACGCCTCCAGCGCCGTATCCGCCGCTTGTTTTGTGATCACGCCATCAAACCTAACCTGCGCAAAGTCGCGCACGCGGCGCAGCAAGCGGTTGGCAATGCGCGGTGTTCCGCGCGAACGGCGCGCAATCTCAAACGTGCCCCTGGGTTCTGTCGGAACATTCAGAATACGCGCCGAACGATCCACAATCCGCTGAAGCTCCTCCGGCGTATACAGCTCCAGACGAAGCAGCACACCAAACCGGTCACGCAGCGGCGAAGTCATCTGCCCGGCGCGTGTCGTCGCACCAATTAGCGTAAATTTAGGCAGATCCAGGCGGATTGAACGAGCCGCCGGTCCTTTTCCAATAATAATATCCAGTGCGTAGTCCTCCATCGCCGGATAGAGGATCTCCTCGACACTCCGATTTAAACGATGGATCTCGTCAATAAACAGAATATCATTCTCCTGCAAATTGGTGAGCAGTGCGGCCAAATCGCCTGCTTTTTCAATCGCCGGTCCGCTCGTGACCCGAATGTTCACGCCCATTTCATTGGCAATAATGTTGGCCAACGTGGTTTTTCCGAGACCTGGCGGCCCGTACAACAACACATGATCCAGCGGTTCCTCACGGCGCTTTGCCGCCTCGATATAAATCGCAAGATTCTCCTTCGCTTTGCTCTGACCAATGTACTCTTCCATGGACTTGGGACGAAGCGAAAATTCATTCTCATCCTCCGCACTCTGTTCTCTCGAAACGATGCGATCGGAAAAGTCGTCATCAAATTCAATGCTCACGCCGTCTCACCCCTCTCATTGCGTCGCCAATTTTTTCAGGCAGCCACGGATCACATCTTCCGCAGTCGCATCGGTCAGCTCCATTCCTTCCATCGCATTCATTGCTTCTGATTGCGAATACCCCAAAACCATCAGCGCCGCAATCGCTTCTGAAACCACCGACGCAGAATCGCTTACCTCCGGCATCGCCACAGGGATCGTCGCAAGGCCACCCTTTTCCTGTTCCTTGGTCAGCTTATCTTTCAGCTCCAGGCAAATACGCTGCGCAATCTTCTTGCCGACACCGGGAGCACGGGTCAGCAGCTTTGCATCACCAGTAATAATCGACAACGCCACCTGGCTGGTCGGAGCCGTACTCAAAATGGCCACAGCCGCTTTGGGACCAACCCCAGATACCCCAATCAACAATTTAAAACAATTCAACTCTTCCTGATCCGCAAAGCCATACAGTTCCATAATTCCCTCACGGAGATATAAGTACGTATACAGTCGCGCGGTCTTTCCCAGCGAGAGCGACGAGCACGTCGTCTGTGATGTATTCACCGCATATCCCACACCAGCACAGTCAATAACGGCGAGTCCCGGTTGAATGACCGCAACCGGCCCTTCTACATAATAAAACACAATGTCCTCCTGCGATCCCCACGATTCTTATCGAAAACTCGATGACGAGGTATGTCCATGGCAAATAGTCAGAGCCAATGCATCCGCTGCGTCATCCGGCCGCGGCATTCTCGGCAACTTCAAAATAGAGCGCGTCATCTCCATCACCTGCTTTTTCTCAGCCCGACCATATCCAACCACCGCCTGTTTTACCTGTGCCGGCGTATATTCCTCCGGCTGAATACCGCGCTGCGCGCAAGCGAGTAGAATCACCCCACGCGCATGCCCAACCTGAATTCCCGTTGTAATATTCGTATTAAAAAACAGCTCTTCCACGGCAACAGCATCCGGCCGAAATGTATCCAGCAATGTCAGCATGTCCTCATAAATCTCTTTGAGTCTCAGAGGCAATGGAATTCCCGCCTGTGTGGTGATAGCACCATGTCGAATATGCGTAAAATGCGATTTTTCATATCGCACCACACCATACCCGACGATCGCATAACCCGGGTCAATCCCCAAAATAATCATTGGCAAGTCCTCAATTGTTCTAACTAAGATAGTCTCAGTATACCACGAAACTTTGTTCGACTCAAGAGAAGAAACCGCTCTCTCAGCAAGATCACGCTATGGAAAACCGTCGTCCGATTTCCCATGCGCAAAGGCTGCTGCATTTCCTGATTTACAGGGCTCCATATCCAGCGTGATGAATGTTTTCCGCAGCAAGAAGAATCCCCATTTTTCCAGATGAGTACGTCAGTCCTCCCTGCATATAGCAGACATACGGTTCCCGCATTGGCGCGTCCGCAGACAGCTCAATCGAGGCACCCTGCACAAATGCACCGGCTGCCATAATGACTTCATCTTCGTACCCCGGCATTGCCCACGGAACCGGCGTAACAAACGAATCTACCGGAGCACCTGCCTGGATACCCTCACAGAACCGGCACAGCGGCTCGGGTGCACCGAATGCAATCGTCTGAATAATATCATGCCGCGTTTCCTCTGGCAGCGGATGCACTTCAAACCCCATCATCTGCATGACTTTCGCGCCAAAAATAGCAGTCTTGAGCGCCTGCGCCGTCGTATGCGGTGCCATGAATAATCCCTGGTACAGCAAGCGGCTATGCCCCATCGTGCAGCCGCATTCGCCGCCGATCCCCGGCGCAGTCAAACGGTACGACGCATTTTCCACCAGATCCTTGCGTCCAGCAATATATCCACCCGTCGGAGCCAGTCCGCCTCCGGGATTTTTAATCAGGGAACCGGCAATTAAATCTGCTCCAACCTGTGTCGGCTCCAGCTCCTCGACAAATTCGCCATAGCAATTATCCACCATAATGGCAGCGGTCGGATTGACTCGGCGGACAACGTCACAGATTTCTCCAATCTGCGCTGTCGACAGCGTTTCGCGGACACCGTATCCCTTACTGCGCTGAATAAAGACCAGCTTAATGCGCTCATCCCCTGCGGCTTGTTCGATTGCCGGAAGGTCCGGCAGCCCATTTTTCATGTCCACCTGGCGGTAACCAATCCCGTACTGCTTCATACTGCCCGCCATATCGCCGGTAATCGTATTCTGCAAGGTATCATACGCAGGACCCGTCGTGCTCAACACAATATCTCCTGTTTTGACCGCGGAAAACATGGCGCAGCACAATGCATGGGTTCCGTTGACAAAGCCAATGCGGACAAGCGCAGATTCCGCGCCGAAAATATCCGCATAGATCTGATCCAGCGTATCCCGGCCCTGGTCATCGTAGCCATATCCATTGGTTCCGGCAAACATGGTTGCCGACACCCGATTCTTTGCAAACGCGGCCAGTACCTTTTCGGTATTCCGATCACAAATCTCATCAATCTGTGCAAAAAACGGCTGAATTTCCCGCTCTGCGCGGCGTCCCAGCTCCCGAATCTCGG
>CAYLXH010000073.1:0-10972 GCA_964387535.1 uncultured Butyricicoccus sp.
CTACTGCCTCACGCAGTGTCAGGGCATTGTCATACTGTTTGCATCATTAAAATCACTTCCTTTTCATTCAGGAAAGACAGGGAGAATCTGGTTTAGGTTTCTAATTCTTCCGCTTAAATCATTCACACTCATTTGAATGATCTCTCTTTGCGTTTTTTCACGCAGTTAGCAGACGCACGTTTATGATACGCAAAGCGAGTTTTTATGTCTGTTTTACCGCGTAAGCTCCTTGAAACCACACGCCTTGCGAGTGGTTTCTGTATACAAAAAGAGACACACTTCCATGAAATGTGTCTCTTTTCTTTCAGATTACGATTCCCAAATACGCTTACGGATACTCATTAAAATTTGATTACTTGTTGAATAATCCGGTAAAATCAAAGGTTGCAAAATAATCTGCCGGTGTTTCCGCACGACGGATCATTTCAACTGTGCCGTCCTCTTTCAGCAGCACTTCGGCGGAACGCAGCTTGCCATTATAATTGTATCCCATGGAATAACCATGGGCACCTGCATCATGGATAAACAAAATATCGCCCATCTCAATTCCCGGCAACATGCGGTCAACCGCGAATTTATCCGAATTCTCACACAGAGAGCCTGTTACATCATACTTGTGGTCACACGGCTCATCTTCCTTACCAAGTACAGTAATATGATGATATGCACCGTAAATTGCCGGACGCATCAAATTGGCGGCACACGCATCTACGCCAATGTACTCCTTATATGTATGCTTTTCATGAATCGCTGTGGTAACCAATCCACCATATGGAGCCAACATGAAGCGGCCCAGTTCGGTATAGATTTCGATGTCATCCATACCCGCTGGAACCAAGACCTCTTCATATGCCTTGCGGACTCCTTCGCCAATCACTGCAATGTCATTCGTCGACTGCTCCGGACGATACGGAACACCAACACCACCGGACAAATTGATAAATTTAATGTGTGCTCCCGTCTCTTTGTTTAACTCCACTGCCAGCTCAAATAAAATTTTTGCCAAAGCGGGATAATATTCATTGGAGATCGTATTCGATGCGAGAAATGCATGAATACCAAATTCCTTTGCACCCTTGCTCATCAGAATTTTATATGCTTCGGCAATCTGTTCCCGCGTCATTCCATACTTGGCGTCTCCGGGATTATCCATAACCTGGAATCCTTCCTTCGATCCACCCAGCTGAAACACGCCGCCCGGATTGAACCGACAGCAGATCCGCTCCGGAATATGTCCCAGGGCATTCTCAAGAAAATCAATATGTGTAATATCATCCAGATTGATTGTCGCATGCAGTCTATCCGCCATCACGAACTCTTCTGCCGGAGTATCGTTCGAGGAGAACATAATTTCCTTCCCCTGAAAACCACAGGCCTCACTCATCATCAGTTCGGTCAAGGAAGAGCAATCTGTACCACAGCCTTCTTCCTTAAGAATCTGTAAAATCCGTGGAGTGGGAGTGGCCTTTACCGCAAAATACTCCTTAAATCCTTTGTTCCAAGAAAATGCCTGATACAGTCTTCGGGCATTCTCACGGATTCCCTTTTCATCATATAAATGAAAGGGGGTTGGAAAGGTCTTGATAATTTCTTGTGCCTGTTCCTTGGAAACAAATGGTCTCTTTTCGCTCATTGCTGTGTCCATCCTTTATGTTAAACTTTAAATTCCATCCGACATTTGATTCTGTTCTTCTACATGATCCATGATCAGCTTCACAACCTCATCACGACCTGTGCCCTTTACTGCAGAAAACGGAATAACCGGAACGGTTTCCGGCAGTTGCAGTACAGTCCGAATCGTATTCAAATTACCGTCTATTTCACTCTTTTTCAATTTGTCATGCTTGTTTGCAATCACGGCAAACGGCATTCCGGTCTGCAAAAACCAATCGGCCATTGTAATATCATCTTTTGTTGGCTTATGGCGAGCATCCACAATCTGAAATCCCAAAGTAATTGCGTTTTCTGCCGCAAAGTACTCTTCCATCAATGCTCCCCAACGATCTCTTTCTCTCTTAGAAACCTTTGCATACCCATATCCGGGAAGATCCACAAAATATGCTTTTTCATCAATACAAAAGAAGTTGATGTGAATGGTCTTGCCAGGTTCATTACCCACTCTGGCAAAGTTCTTGCGGTTTAGAATGCGGTTAATTGTAGATGATTTCCCAACATTGGACTTCCCTGCAAACACAATTTGTGGAAGTGCATCCGCTGGGAAGTCCGACCTTCGAACCGCGGAACGAATAAATTCTGCATTATGAAGATTCAGCATACGTTTCCTCTTTACTGTTTCATGATAGTTTCACGCGTAACAGTGACATCTGGAATTGACAGTGTCGCTGCCGTGTGCAATGGGATCGAAGTAACCGGCTCTGGTTGGTTGCATAACGCAGTTTCCAGAACTGTTTTCATGGTCTCAGCCAGAACAAACTCAATATTTTCCCGAACAATCGGTTCAATATCCTGCAGATCTGACTCATTGTCTGCCGGAACAATCACTGTTTTCATACCGGAACGATACGCTGCCATTGTCTTTTCTTTCAGTCCTCCAATGGGAAGAACCCGTCCTCGGATGGATACCTCACCCGTCATGGCAACATCATGCCGAACCGGAATGTTTGTGAGAGCGGAAACCAATGCCGTTGTCATTGTCACTCCGGCAGAAGGGCCATCCTTCGGAATTGCCGCTTCCGGAAAATGAATATGTATGTCATCCTCTTTATAGAACATCGGATCAACACCCAAATCCTTTGCCATAGAACGAACAAATGTTACCGCAGCTTTCGCCGACTCCTGCATAACAGTTCCAAGATTTCCAGTAATCTCCAATTTTCCGGTGCCAGGTATGATATTTACTTCAACCTGCAGCATTTCACCACCCACTGACGTCCATGCCAAGCCGTTGACAACACCAATCTCATCTCGCTTAGAGACATTATCCTTTTTATACCGTGGAGTGCCGAGAAATTCTTCCATATTGGCCCGTGTAACCGATATGCGGCGACGAATTTCCTGATCCGGATTCTCCTGCTGCTCCGCTGCAATCCGATATGCAATTTTTCGGCAGATTTTCGCCAATAGCTGTTCCAAGCGACGTACGCCAGCCTCTCGAGTATAGGCTGAAATCAGATAAAGAACCGTATCCCGTCGCAGAGAAATATTTGACTTTTTCAAGCCATGTTCTTTGAGCTGTTTTGGCAGCAGATGACGCAGTGCGATTTCTGCCTTCTCCTCTTCCGTGTAACTCCCCAGCTCAATGATTTCCATACGATCCAGCAAAGGACGCGGAACCGTACCAAGGTCATTGGCCGTCGTGATAAATTGAACGTCAGACAGGTCAAACGGAAGCTCAATAAAATGATCTCGGAATGCATTATTTTGCGCAATATCAAGCACTTCCAGCATGGCAGCGGATGGATCACCTCGTGCATTTGACCCCATCTTATCAATTTCATCCAATAAAAGCAGACAGTTTTTACTTCCCGCCTGTGAGATTGCAGTCATAATTCGGCCTGGCATAGCACCAATATAGGTTTTTCGGTGGCCGCGGATATCCGCTTCATCCTGAACTCCACCCAACGACAAGCGGGCATACTTTCTCCCCATCGCTTCGGCAATCGAACGCGCAATGGATGTCTTTCCGACTCCCGGAGGGCCAACTAAGCACAGTACCTGTCCCTTCAAGTCCGGTGACATCGCCTTGACAGCCAAAAACTCCATAATGCGCTCTTTCACTTTATCTAAGCCATAGTGATCACGATCCAGAATTTTTCTGGCAGCCGCAAGATTGCTTTTCACCGGTGTTGTTATATTCCAGGGAAGATCGAGACAAATGTCAAGATAATTGCGAATTACACCGCTCTCTGCCGACATCGGCTGCATCTTTTCCAAACGATTTGCCTCTTTGAGAAGCTTCTCCTCGTCTTCTTTTGGCAAGTGCAGATTACAAATCTTTGTGCGGTAACTCTCCGCCTCTTCATCCGCTCCCTGTTCTCCAAGCTCTTCCTGAATGATTTTCATCTGTTCACGAAGATAATATTCCCTCTGATTCTTATCGACAGCTTCCTTCAGCTTATCCTGCAATTCGCCTTCAATTTTCAGAATATCAATTTCTCTTGCCAGCACACGAATCAGCTGTTCTAACCGGCGGACATCGTGCAACTCTTCCAAAAGCTCCTGCTTGGTCTCATAGCTAATCGGAATATTCTGTGCCGCATAATCTGCAAGATGGCCCGCATCGCTGTGATCCATCACGGTCATCACAATATCTCGGGAAATATGGTTGGACAACTGCGCATATTCCTCGAAGGATTCCTGCAGAGTACGAATTAGGGCATCTACTTTTTTAACTGACACACGGCCTGGTTCCGTGTCAATGCGTACAACAGATGCATACAAGCACTGCTCATCTTCCTCATAAAAATCCTGTACAAATGCGCGATGAGTTCCCTGAACCAGTACCCGGATATTATCTCCAGGCAAACGAAGAATCTGCTTAATATTGCAAACCGTTCCGACACGATATAAGTCTTCTGCTTTTGGCAAATCTGTGCGAATATCACATTGCGCTGTCAGAAAGATCTTCTGACTCCCCTTCATGGATGCCTCAAGCGCTTTCATCGAAATCAGGCGGCCAACATCAAAATGAATCAATGTTTCCGGGAAAGCAACCAGTCCGCGAAGTGGCAGAACCGGAAGGGTTTCCGGTGTATATTCAGTATCAAAGGACATAATGTTACCTCCTTTTCACGGCAACAATACTTACCGTTTTATGCCTCCCAAACTTGGAGTAAAATGTTCCAGTAGAGATTATACAACAAAAAACGTCCGAAAGCAATTTATTTTTTAAGTCAAAAAATATTTATTTTTTGCCATAATTCCAAACTTTTGCGGGGTTATAATAAAAAAATGTTATTATGTATGGTATTAACAATTCTCATAGAGAGTCCCTCTGTATATGGTGTTGAGTGGTTTCCCATTTCTCAATAAACACCAGCCCCCATTTTCGTGTATCAATTCAACTGTAATATATTATTATATTATATAAAATATTTTTTATCAACTCTACGATCTGTGATTTATCTGATAAATTCTATAACCCGTCTGTCCTGTCTTGCACGTTACTTTCTTCTATTAAGAAAAAGTAACACACATACTATATGAAAGTCATCTGAATAGGAGATTGGAAATTTCTCATACACTGGGTATTTCACATACACCTTCCAGTATCAATAACGCCCTTTCCTCCACTACTCCAGACAAAAATGTACAAAGCGCCGCCCCATTGCTGTCAGGAAAAATTTTCCTCTCCGTAAGCGCAGTACTGTATTTTTTTCTCTCTGCACCTGTGACCATATCTGCTGGATCGTCGTTTCATGAGTCAGATAAATATCTTCATATACTTCTTCCACAACTGCCGGATCCACCACACGATCATCCATATGAAGACCGATCAGTCCTAATCGCAACAGATTATCAAAACAAATTTGGAGATCAATCCAATCTCCCTCATGAGGCACATATGCTGTTAAGCGTGAAATCAGCTCTCGCACAACTGCTACCGTGCTCTCACTTCCTCTCTGCAAGAAGCTTCCTCCTGATTTCTGAATACGACACATCACACAATCCATCACAGCGATTTCCCGTGTTTTCATCGTAGACAGCAATGAATACTCCTCCTCGGTAAGCTGAGGCACAATCCATGTAAATGCCGGATGAAATTTTTTTGCACGTTTGGGATTCATTATATTCGCTAATAACACAGCATAGTGTGCTTGCTGCTGTGCCGTTGTATGAGGATACAATGACAGAACTGTGTGCAGTACAGCGGCATCTGGTACAATCCATTCCTCTACAATACGTGGCCTCATTTGCATTGCAAGCTGCTGTGCCATTTCTTGGGATATCTCTGAAGATAATATCTCCACTAATTGCTCTTGATCCATATAAATACTTCCTTTACAAAAAGAAGCACCCATTCTTCAACAACGGATGCTTCTTGTATTCAATCTTCAATTGAGGATAAATTCTTAAGCGAAATATCCATAGCCGGAGAGGCATACGTCAGAGCTCCTGATGAAACAAAATCAACACCAATGTCTGCAATTTCCAGTAGACGCTCTGCCGTAACATTGCCAGAACATTCCGTCTGGGCACGTCCGTCAATGATGGCAACTGCTTTTCTCATGGTCTCATTATCCATATTATCCAGCATGATAACATCTGCGCCACAAGCCGCAGCTTCCTCAACCTGCTCTAATGTTTCACATTCTACTTCTATCTTTGTAACAAACGAAACATAATCACGAGCCATCTGGACTGCCTTAGTAATCGATCCTGCTGCACAAATATGATTGTCCTTCATCATAACACAATCGGAAAGATTATAACGGTGATTTGTAGCACCGCCACAGCGCACAGCATATTTTTCAAAAATACGAAGGCCCGGCGTTGTCTTACGGGTATCCAACAGCTTTGTGTGTTTTCCTTCCAGAATTTGAACCATTTTATTGGTATTGGTCGCAATTCCGCTCATACGCTGCAGATAATTCAGCGCTGTTCGCTCTCCTGTGAGCAATGTGCGGATATCTGCATAGACAACGCCAATCAAATCTCCCTTTTTCACCGCGTCTCCATCGCGATAGGTTGTCTTAAAATGAGCATCCTTTTCTAACAGCTCAAAGACACGCGCAAACACATCCAAGCCGCAAATAATGCCATCCTGTTTGCAAATTAGATCTGCTTTTCCTTGCTTTGGCTCTCTCATAATTGCATTGGTGCTGACATCTTCACTGGTAACATCCTCACGCAGTGCGGCGAGGATCGAGGGATCCATATTAAGAATCATTGCGGAGCCACTGATCATAAAATTTAGCATCCTTTCGTTTAATCGCTTCTAATACTTCCTGACGGTTACGTTCATCAATATTGATATAATCATCCGGATGAAACTCAACCTCGTTGTTTGTCAACGGTTCTTGCAGCGACACCGTATCACGAATATGCTGTGCAGCACGCTCAGCAAACACCATACTTTCCAACAGAGAATTACTGGCAAGACGGTTTCGTCCATGAACACCATTACAGCTTGTCTCACCGCAGGCATACAGACCATCCATCGTTGTCTTGCTGTCGCTGTCTACCTTAATTCCCCCCATAAAATAATGCTGTCCTGGAGTGACAGGAATTCCTTCTTTCGTCATATCAATTCCCTCTTCCAGACAACGGTTATAAATATTCGGGAAGCGTTTGCGGATATAGTTACTGTCCAGATGAGAAATATTCAATTCTACATAAGGGCGATTATCCTTTTTCATTTGCTCACAGATTGCATTGGAAACCACATCCCGCGGCAAGAGTTCATCCACAAAGCGTTCTCCATTTTTATTATAGAGCTTTGCCCCTTCACCGCGCACAGATTCTGAGATAAGAAAACGGCGGCCAGGCTTCTTTGTATACAGCGTGGTAGGATGGATCTGGATATAATTGATATTCTCAATCTCCAGCCCATGACGCATTGCAATCGCCAAAGCATCACCGGAAATATGCGGAAAATTCGTAGAAAAGTGGAATATACCGCCAAGGCCTCCTGTGCACAGGACAACTGCATGAGCGAAAATCGGTTCGTAGCTGCCATCTCTGCATCGTACAACCGCACCAAAACAACGCGTGTTGCCTTTATCACACAAAAGATCCACCATCGTGGTATATTCGAGAATCGTAATGTTCTCCCGCTCATTGGCTCGGCTCAGCAACTTGCTGGTGATCTCACGTCCTGTCAAATCCTCATGAAACAAAATGCGGTTCTCGGAATGCGCACCTTCTCTGGTAAATTCGAAACATCCATCTGCATCACGCTGAAAATCGACACCGTAATCAACCAACTCATCCACGATGTGCTGAGAAGCACGAATCATAATATCAACCGATTCTTTATTGTTCTCATAATGACCGGCCCGCATAGTATCTTCAAAATAACTGTCATAATCATCCTCATCAAGCAGCATACACATGCCACCCTGAGCTAAAAAAGAATCGGCCTCATCAGCAACGGACTTGGTTATGACAGTAACCTGAAATTCCGACGGAAGACTCAGAGCATGGAACAAACCAGCAGCGCCTGTGCCAACTACCAATACATCAGTCGTTACCATATTTTGTCCCTCCTCACTGAACAAGCCTGCATCGAAGGCCCACAGCAGTCTGCCGCTTGCGGGAAAGCCGCGAAGGTTTCTGCATCAAGCCATCAAAACTTTCCAGTGTGTTAACAGATTTTTCCTGTGCTGATTTATGGAAGTCAAATGACATTGTATCCCCATTTGGTTTCATTCCTTCCAAACAACAGGAATCGCCGATCGAATCGGCGACATCCTTGTTTCCATCTAAATAAAAGCGCGCAAAAAGGACAATATCCTTCTCTTTCTTTAACTGTCCTATGCGCTCAGCCAGTTGATTCATTTTCTCTTAGTTCTCCCTACAAGATGGACGAATGTCCAGATATACTAAGATTTAGTATATCACACATTCCTCCTTACTGCAAGCTAGTCCTGCATGAAATTCCTATCAAATTTGACGGGAATTAACGGTAATGTATGTCACTCTGCCATAAATTCTGTAAAATTCCACAACAAAGGCATACACACTCCCGTTCTTTCCGCACACATTACTCCGCTTCTGCAATAGCCGCCAGCGTTTCCTGCATTGTCGGTGCAGACATCGATGCACCCTCCCGTTGTACAGAAATTCCCGCCGCATATGTCGCAACCTTCAGTGCATCTCTAGCCATATTTCCGTTCAAATACGAGGCTAGAAAATATCCCTCAAAAATGTCACCGGCAGCGGTAGAATCCACAGCATGCACCGAAAGTGCCGGATGATACAGGCTTCCCTGTTTATTTTTGAAAAATGCTCCCTTTCCGCCGAGGGTCAATACACAATTGCTCTCTGGGTACAAATCCTGCATACCAATTAAAATATCTCCCGGCTGTACATAGCTAGTCAACTGCCGGCCTTCAACTTCATTGACAAAAAAGATGGACACTTTCGTCAAATCACACTTTTTCAGCTGGTTGTTAAACGGGGACGGATTTAACACAATTTTCATCTTTTTCTCATATGCCCGATCAATTGCATAATCAAGGTTGGAAATCTCATTTTGAAGTACAAGAACATCGTCCTCACGAAAATGATCCAATACCTCATCAATATATTCGACTGTAATTTTCGCATTGCTGCCGCCGTAAATCATGACGGCATTCTGGCCCATATTATCTACCTGAATAATCGCATGCCCGGAACGGCCTTCAACCTTGCGGATCAAATCTGTATGAACTCCAGCAATATTCAGCGCCTCCACCAAGATATCGCCATCTTCCCCAACAAAGCCTGCGTGATAAACATCCAACCCAGCACGCGCCATGGCAATTGACTGATTGAGTCCCTTACCTCCTGGGAATACACGCATGTCATATGCCGCTTGCGTTTCTTTCGCTTGCATGATATGTCCCAGAAAATAATTGAAATCAATATTCAATGAGCCGAGATTCAATACTTTCATGAAGACACCTCCCTCTCCTTTTGATTTACTATATTATACTTTTTTTCAGTAATAAGTACAAGAGATTCTGCAAGAGACCTACAGGAAAAATTCAGATTTTCTGTATTCGCCAAGTAATTTTATCGGATACCCTCAGTTTTTCACAGAATACTACTTGACTTTATGGGGAAAACTTCGTAAGATAAAAAATACTGGCACAGACAAGGAGGGTTATGTCATGGCAGTCAGCAAAAAAGGGACAAAACAGATCGCTGCCAACAAAAAAGCATGGCATGACTATTTTGTCGAAGATCAATACGAATGTGGTATTGAACTCGCCGGCACCGAAGTAAAGTCTATCCGTCAGGGAACCGTCAGTCTCAAAGATTCATACTGTATCTTTAAGGATGGGGAGTTGTTTGTCAAAGGCATGCATATTAGCCCTTATGAAAAAGGAAATATCTTTAACAAAGATCCTTTACGAGTTCGTAAACTCCTTCTTCACAAAAAAGAAATTATGAATCTATTCGGTAAAACCAAACAGGATGGATACACCTTGGTTCCATTATCTCTGTATTTTAAAAACTCACGTGTAAAACTCAATCTCGGTTTATGTAAGGGCAAAAAGCTGTATGATAAGCGTGCTGCGGCAGCAAAAAAGGATGCTGCGCGTGAGATTGATCGTGTGATGAAATCCAGACGATAGGCAATATTCAGGAATAATTGTGATTCCCCCGCATCTATATGGGGGCGTACCGGTTTCGACGGGGGCGTGGAATCCGGGATAGCGGGTCGAAGTGAGAAGCTTCGTAAAAAGTCTCAACTTGTTTATAAATTAAACAACAACAATTATTCTTTACAGGCTGCTTAATTAAGCCGGCCCGTTCTGCCCGAGAGTATCGCGGCTTGGGACAGAGCGTCATTTAGCGGTGAACGTGCGGCAGATAAGCTTTGCTCTGCCCATGCATTATGAAGCTACCAAAACGGTAAGCCTGTCATTTGGCGTATCGCAGAGGGAATGTCAATAAAATGACTGCACCCGGAGAGATCCTTGAGGAAATGCTTTCGGACAGGGGTTCGACTCCCCTCGCCTCCACCAATGCAGAATTAGGCGAACCCATACCGTTGCTTGTTACGCATGGTGTGTTTATCCTGATTCTACCGTTAAAAAAGATCGGCCTCGTTTGATGTCGATCTTTTTTCGTCTGTTCTTCCTTTTACTAGCTGAAAAAGTGTGGTGGTGACGCAACCAGCCCCAGAGGAAAATCCTCTGGGGCCTTACTTATAGTTGGCATCTGCCAGGAGAGAGGGCCAAGCGCGCACGCGCCTGGCCCCTTCCATAGGAATTGTCGAATTACACCCTTTTGAGGTGTAGTTGCATTTTAACACACAATATTTCCGTTTACAACATTTCTAAAGCAATAGTAGCGTTTC
>CAYLXH010000074.1:0-10948 GCA_964387535.1 uncultured Butyricicoccus sp.
CCGGCTGTACCGTCGGTTTAAAGACAGTGCCATCGACCGGATTTTGGACAATCCGTATCTGCTGTGCGGGGAGGACTTCGGCGTAGAGTTTAAGGCCGCCGATGATCTCGCGCTGAGTATGGGGATGTCGCTGGAATCACCGGAGCGCGTAGCTGCCGGACTGACGTACACCCTGCAATTTAACTTGGACAGTGGGCATACCTTTATTCCGAGGGATAAACTGCTGGCGACGACAGGAAGACTGCTGGCGGACGAAGAGGGTGTGGAGCTGGACGGTATGGTTGTCGAGGGACAGCTTGACGAGATGGTCGAGGGCGGCAGACTGCGCTGTGAATTTATTTGCCGCCGTGATGCCGTTTACCTCAACCCGATGTATGACGCAGAGGTCTACATTGCAGACTATCTCGGCACGCTGTCGAGCAGGGAGTATCAATATGAGTTTGATGTCAAGGATCTGTTGGATTCGCTGGAAGAAGGCAGCCGTCTGACCTATGCTCCGCGGCAGCGGAAGGCAATTGAGTGGGCGGCGCGGTATGGTCTGGTGATTCTGACCGGAGGACCGGGTACCGGCAAGACGACGACCGTGCGTGGTATGATAGAATTTTTTGACGCCATTGGGCTGGAGGTCGTGCTGGCGGCGCCGACAGGACGCGCGGCGAAACGGCTGAGTGAGCTGTGCGGACGGGAGGCAAAGACCATTCACCGTCTGCTGGAGGCCGGATATCGTGGCAGCGACCCGCATACGGTGTTTGCGCGCAACAAGGATAATCCGATTGAGGGAGATGTGGTCATTCTGGATGAGGTGTCCATGATTGACATCACATTGATGCAGGCACTGCTGGAGGCGATGCGTCCGGATACGCGATTGATTTTGGTCGGCGATGCGGATCAGCTTCCGCCGGTAGGACCGGGAAATTTCCTGCGGGACTGCATTGGCTCCGAGCGGATTCACACGGTGGAACTTGATGAAATTTTTCGACAGGCACAGGAGAGCGCGATTGTCCGCAATGCACATGCGATCAACCACGGTGTGATGCCGGTGGCAGGGGGAAAAGACGGCGATTTTTTCTTCATGAAAAAGTACGGAGCTCAGGATGTCATCCAGACAGTGGTAGAGCTGTGCCGCACCCGACTGCCGAAGTACTATGGATACAAGCCGTCCCAGATTCAGGTGCTGACGCCGTCGCGCAGACAGAACGCGGGGACGCAGCAGCTCAATCGTATGCTGCAGGAGGCGCTCAATCCGGCCAGCGAGTTCAAACCGGAAAAACGGCACGGAGAGACGATCTTTCGTCTGGGTGACAAGGTCATGCAGGTGCGAAATAACTATGATATCGTATGGGAAAAAGAGACCGATCCGGACGAAGTGGGCAGCGGAATGTTTAACGGTGACGTGGGAGAGATCATCGGAGTTTCGCTGGCCAATGAGGTCATGCAGATCCGATTTGATGATCGCATTGCACATTATTCGTTTGACATGCTGGGTGAGCTGGAGCTGGCATATGCGATGACGGTGCACAAATCACAGGGCAGTGAATTTGACGCCGTTGTCTTGGCGCTGCCGAATGGAATCGGGCGTCGGCTGCTCACACGCAATATTTTGTATACGGCCATTACCCGTGCGAAAAAATTGCTGGTCATCGTCGGGGACCCGCAGGTTGTGGAGACGATGGTGAATACCAACACCCGGAATAAGCGGTACAGTGCGCTTCGTGCGCGGCTGATCCGCGGAGCAGAGGAACCGGAAGGGCGGGAGAGTGATGCTGACTGAATTGCTGTTTCCCTCGCGCTGTGCACTATGCCGTGCACCGCTCACACAGGAGGCAGAGGACGGACTGTGTCCGGACTGCCGCAGCCTGATGCAGCGCGATCGGGAGCGCCGGCTGCATCGGTGCCTGCCGTATGTCGATGTCATCTGTGCTTCGGAGTATCAAGGGGCGATGCGCGGTGCGTTGCTGCGCGCGAAGGAGGGTGGCGCGCGCTCTGTGGCCCTGCCGATGGCGAAGCTCCTCTATGCGGCATATCAGCATCAGAATCCGGTGTTCGAACCGGATCTGGTGACCTTTGTTCCATCCAGTGCGATGCGTGTTCACCGGCGTGGGTTCCTGCTCACACAGGAGCTTGCACAGTATATGGCGCAGAAGCTGGAGATTCCGTGTCAGCCGCTGCTTCAGCATACGTTGCTGTCTGCGCGTCAGGCGGGAATGCGGGCAGAGAAGCGTCGGGAGCATGCGGAAAGCAGCTTGTCCATGCGTCGCTCCGTGGATGTGCACGGACAGCGCATTTTGCTGGTGGATGATATTGTCGCCAGCGGATCGACGATGAACTGTGCGGCACGGTTGCTGTATGAAGCCGGGGCGTCGGAGATTGTCGGACTGGCACTGGCAAAAAGTGAAAAAAACAGGTAGGATTTTTGTCCGAATGGCATATACTAAAAGGAAGCGAGCGCGGAGACGCAGAACGCTTCCTTTTGTCATCATTGCAGCCCTGCATGGAATGGGAGGAAACAGGATGTTCGAGTATGCGTTAGGAATGGATTTGGGCACGTCGTCGGTACTGCTGTACCGGGAGGGACGAGGGGTTGTACTTCATGAGCCATCGGTTGTTGCGGCGCGCCGCTGCAGTGGACAGGTGGTATGTGCCGGAACAGAGGCACAGCGTCTGTTGGGGCGCACCCCGGATGGACTGGCTGCGGTGCGCCCGCTGCGCGGCGGCGTGATTTCGGATTGCGGTATGGCGGGACAGATGATACAGGACTTTGTGCGACGCAGTGGAAAGGGGCGGTTTTCCCGCCCGAATTTGCTGGTCTGCGTTCCGCCGCTGATCTCAGAGCTGGAAGAACGAGCGGTGATTGATACCGGATTGCAGGCAGGGGCCAACAAAGTGTTTCTGATGGAGGAGCCGGTGGCGGCGGCGGCCGGAGCGGGAATCGACCCGGGAGAAGCAAAAGGTGTTTTACTGGTGGACATCGGTGCGGGAACAACCGATATTGCGTTGTTATCCTTTGGGGCAGTGGTTACGGCGGTGTCGATCCGGACGGCAGGGGATGAAATGGATGCCGTCATTCAGCAGTACATGAGAGAAGCCCATCAGCTGGACATCGGGGAGGTGACGGCGGAGGCGATGAAAAACACCATCGGTACTGTGTGGCCGCGCGAGGAGTCGCTGGAGGTCACGGTGCGCGGAAGAAATAGCCGGACGGGACTGCCGGACTGTGTCACGGTAACGGACGAAGAATTGAAGGAGCCGCTGAGCCAGTGTGCCGATCGGATTTTGGAAGCGGTGTGCCAGGTCATTGCGACGGCGCCGCCGGAATTGGTGGGCGATCTGACAGAGAGCGGCGCGATGCTGACCGGCGGAGTATCTCAGCTGTACGGTCTGGAGCGTCGGTTTGCGGACCAGATTGGACTGCGGACGAGGTTTGCGGATGATCCGGTGACCTGTGTGGCACGCGGGACAGCTCGCTGGCTGGGGAGGCTGGATACGCTTCAGGAGGGGACCATCAACCTGGCGCGGCGGCGTATGGGGATCGCATAAGTGAAAAAGACATCGGAGAGGAGGCGGACAAGCCTCCTCTTGCTTTGAAAAATAATTAGATAAATTTCTAAATGATAGTTGACAGGAGAGAGAAGATCTGGTATCTTATATTTAGACAAAGGTCTAAATGAAAAGCGCGGAGAAAGGAATGGCGATGAGCTTTCAAAAAACGTTTAAAGCACTGTCCGATCCGACCCGACGGGAGATTTTACAGCTGCTTCAGGCGAGACCGATGGCGGTGGGAGAAATTGCGGAGCACTTCTCGATGACGGGTGCGACGCTGTCCCATCATCTGTCGGTACTGAAGGAGGCGGGTCTGGTGGAAGCGGAAAAACAGGGAAAGTACATTTATTATGAACTAAATCTATCTGTGTTGGACGAGATTATGTCGTGGATGACCGGATTGATGGGAGGGAACGAATGATGAAGAGCAAGAAATGGATGATTTGGATTACTGCGTTGCTGCCGATTGCTCTGGCGGCACTGAGCTATGCCTGGCTGCCGGAGACGTTGGTAATTCACTGGGGAATGGACGGAACACCCAATGGATTCGCCCCGCGCATTGCGATATTCCCGCTGGGTGCCATTGCGTTGATCGTCACGGTCGTAGAGCTGTGGGCGGTGCGTGCGGAACCGCGTCGGGAACATGTCAGACGCACCCGTGGCTTTTATGAGAGCACGATTGTTCTGGTGAATCTGCTGATTCTCGCGGTGATGGCGATGACCGTCTCCGAGGCACTGCATCCGGGACGACTGGACGTGGGGTGTATTGCGACGGCGATTGTGGGTCTGCTGCTGGCGTGGATTGGCAATTATGTGCCCAAGCTCAAATCCAATTATATGATGGGTGTCCGCACTCGCTGGGCGCTGTCCGATGAGGCGAACTGGAGAAAGACGCAGCGCGTCGGCGGTTGGATGATGTTTGTGGGCGGACTGGTGATTTTTGTCAGTGCCTTTGTTCTGCCGCCAGTTCCTCGGGCGATCGTACTCATCGCGGTTGTGCTGGTCGGTGTGCTCGGCAGCGTGATGGTCAGCTATCTGCTGTACCGTCGGGAGAATCCGAACGAATAAAACGACAGCGCAGCATCCTCACCGTAGGGGCGAGGATGCTGCGCTGTTTTCTGTTGTTACAGATACCCATAGTCGTTCCGCTTGGCGATCAATAACATGCTGGAGAGGACAAGGGAAAGAATGTCGGTGACAACGACAGAATACCAGATCCCGTCAATTCCCAGAAACAGAGGGAGAAACATGCTCATGAGGGTTTGAAATACCAGGGTTCGCAACAACGAAATCACGGCGGAGACCAGACCGTTGTTTAATGCTGTAAAGAAGTTGGAGCTGTATATCGAGAAACCGCTGAACAGAAAGGAAATCGCATCAATGCGAATGGCATGCTTGGTCAGTGCCATCAGCTCCGGATCGTAGCTGACAAAAATACTTGCTAATCCTTCGGCCAGTGCATAGGCCAAAACGGTCATGGTCAGCCCGGCCACTGCGATGATCAGAATACTTTTTCGCAGGATGCTTTTGAGCTCGGATGGGTGTTCTGCTCCATAGTGATAGCCGACGATGGGAGCGGTACCGATGGAATATCCGAGAAAGGAAGAGATAAAGATGAAAGAGATATACATGATGATACCATAGGCGATAACACCATTTGCACCGATCAACTTCATGAGCTGGAAATTATATAGAATATCTACCAATGACATGGAAACAGAGGAGAGCATTTCTGAGAAACCATTGGTGCACGCCTTGAGAATGGGTCTGTGTTCCAGGCGGGTCATCCGAACTTTGAGGTTGGAGCGCTTGCTGAATAGGAAATAGGAAAGTGGAATCAGCCCTCCGATAAATTCGCTGATGGCCGTGGCGAGAGCGGCACCGAACAGACCCCACCGAAGGAGATAAATCAGGATAAAATCTCCGATGATATTACAGATACCGGCGGAAATGGAGATGGCAAGGCCGAGTTTGGGTTTTCCTTCGACGACGAGAAAGCTTTGAAATGCGTTTTGCAGCATAAAAGCGGTCAGACTGATGAGAAGGACGCAACCGTAGATAACGCAGCCGTCCAGAATGGCGCCTTCTGCACCTAACCGATGGGAGATTGGCCGGATGAACACAAGGCCTAAAACAGTCAGCAGGATGCCGGTGGTGAGCGTAAACAGGATCAGCATAGAAAAGTAGGAATTTGCCTGCTCCAGTTTACCTTGTCCCAGTGTTTTGGATACCAGAGCACTTCCTCCGGTGCCGATCATAAAGCCAAAGGAACCGAGAATCATCAGAACAGGATAAATTAGATTCACGGAAGCAAATGCCTCACTGCCAACAACGTTGGAAACAAAAATGCCGTCGATCACACCGTAAATTGAGGTAACAATCATCATACAGATGGATGGTATCGAAAACCGCAACAGTTTGGTGAAGGTAAAGTGGTCGGATAACAGTAGTTGCATGTAAATTTCTCCTTTGATGTAAAAGGAGCTCGATTATTTTTGCAATAACCGAGCCCACTCGACATCTTATCGACGGTATGATTGGGATCACACGTCCTCCGATGAACTATTATGCTGATTAGATAACAGTATAGCGGTATTCCATCGGGATGCCAATATAGTCACTTGTTGATCAGGACCAACCCAATCACACAGACCGCAACACCAAGAAGCTGCCGCAGAGAAACGGATTCTTTGTACAGCAGGAGGCCGAGAAACAACAGCACACAGGCCAACAAAATATTGGCGATCAGAGAGGCGACACTGATCTTCCAGCCGACACGATATACATGGATGTATCCGAATTCCAGAGCGACAACAGACAGGCCGAGAGCGATGGAAGACCAGTTGATTTTGGATAGTTCCTGAAGCAGATTTTTCTGTGAAGACGTAGCGAAAAATAAAATGGCCGAGATGAATGCGGCAAGGGCATAGGTGAAGCAAAGAGACGCAAAGGCATTGATATTGGATGGCGTAGATTTTGAACTGATATGGTACAAGCAGTTTGCACCGACCACGATGAGAATAGGCCATAGTGTATTGGGCATGATGAGTTCCTCCTGAAACAAAAAATCCGCACACAAAAGACCTTTGTGTGCGGTAGGTGTCCACCCGACTACCGATATTATACATAATCGGAACCGGAAAATCAAGTGAAATCGACGAAAACAGGGCTGACATTTCGTCAGCCCTGTGTGTTTGCTGCTTTCTTTTCGGCGTTAAGTGCCTGTACGGTCTCGATATATTGGATGATTGTTTCTACACATTTATCCAGAGGAAGACGTCCGGTATTGAGGCAGAGATCATAGTTCTGCGCATCTCCCCAGCGCTTGCCGGAGTAATAGTTGTAGAACGAAGCGCGCTGTTTGTCCATGCGCTCCACGGAATCCTTGGTCACCTTTTTTACTGCAGGGTCGTTGGCAGCGTGCTGCATACGAACCTCGATAGGAGCAGAGATGAAGAAATTATAGACTTCCGGCCATTCACAGAGGACGTGGCTTGCGTTGCGGCCGATGATGACACAGGAACCCTGCGATGCGAGCTTGCGAATGATGTCACGCTGAACGACATACAGCTGATCCGAGAGAGAGAGACCGTTCATGCCGACAGCACCAAAGGTAGTCAACGAGTAGAGCAGGCTGCTGGTGGAGCGCTGATCCAGGGAATCGAACAGCTTTTCGCTGAATCCACTCTCTTTGGACGCCATGGCGATAATACTGCGGTCATAAAATGGGATGCCAAGACGGCTTGCAAGCTCAACGCCGATTTCATGGCCTTGGCTGCCGTATTGACGGCTGATCGTAATGATAGTATTAGGCAGCATAGAGATCCCTCCTTTGTGGATGCTCTGGGATGAGCTTTTATTGTTACAAAAAGTATAACTCGAAATGCCGTTGAAGTCAAGAGGGCAAATAGAAAGGAATGGGAAAAGAGAAAAATAATTACAAATGTATAGGGAATAGGGCGCAATGGTCATGTGAAGATAGGAATATACGAAGGAAAAAAGACGGTGTGCGAACTTCGCACACCGTCTTTGGTGCATCGTGTTTTGTGATTACAGCAGCCCGACCAGATTGAAGGCAACGACCAGACCCGAGAATACGATGGATACGGTGGAGCACAGCTTGATCAGGATGTTCAGGGACGGACCGGACGTGTCCTTGAACGGGTCACCGACCGTGTCGCCGACGACGGCAGCCTTGTGGCAATCACTGCCCTTGCCGCCGTGATGGCCAGCTTCGATGTATTTCTTGGCGTTGTCCCAGGCGCCGCCGGCATTGGACATAAAGACGGCGACAGCGAAACCGCAGACAGATACGCCGCCCAGCAGACCGACAACACCACACGGTCCAAGAATCAGACCGGTGACGATAGGAACGATGATCGCGAGGAGAGCCGGAGCAACCATTTCATGCAGCGCACCCTTCGTGCACAGTGCAACGCAGCTTGCATAATCCGGATCCGCTTTGAATTCCATGATGCCATGGATCTCTTTGAACTGACGACGAACTTCCACAACAATGGACTGTGCAGCGGTCTGAACGGCGCTCATGGTGAATGCAGAGAATACCATGGTCAGCATCGCACCGATGAACAGACCAACCAGAATGGTTGGATTGGTAAGGCTAAGATTCATTGCCTCCTGACCAGCAGTAGCCAATTTGTCGTTGGCAATATTGACATACGATACCAGCAGTGCCAGAGCAGTCAGGGATGCGGAACCGATGGCAAAGCCCTTGCCGGTAGCCGCGGTGGTGTTGCCCAGGGAGTCCAGAGCATCCGTGCGCTCACGAACTTCTTCCGGAAGACCGGACATCTCAGCAATGCCGCCAGCGTTATCTGCAACCGGGCCGTAGGCGTCGGTTGCCAGTGTGATACCCAGTGTGGAGAGCATGCCGACAGCGGCAATGCCGATGCCGTATAGACCCATGTCATAGTTCGAAATACCGCCTGCCGCAAAGAAGGAGATGATAACAGCAGCGGCAACAATCAGGATCGGAGCCATGGTGGATTTCATGCCGAGAGAGATGCCGCCGATGATGATGGTGGCAGAGCCGGTTTCCGAAGCGTCTGCCAGCTTCTGAGTCGGCTTGTAGGTGTCGGACGTATAGTACTCGGTGAAGTAGCCGATCGCGGAACCGCCTACCAGACCGCAGAGAATTGCGATGAATACACCCAGCTTATTGGTGTCCAGAATAGTAAAGCACAGGACAGCGGCACAGACAGCGGAGAGAACGGCTGCGGTATACGTGCCGGTACGCAGGCTGGTCAGCAAGGAGGACTGAGTGGCATTTTCCTTGGTTTTGACCAGGAAGGAAGAGATAATCGAGCACACAATACCACATACGGCCAGAAGAACCGGAAGAACCATGCCCTTGAAGCCATAGCCGGCACAGGCGCCCAATGCAAACGTAGCGAGGATAGAACCGACATAGGACTCGTACAGGTCTGCACCCATACCGGCAACGTCACCGACGTTGTCGCCGACGTTATCTGCGATGGTAGCCGGGTTACGCGGGTCGTCCTCCGGAATGCCGGCCTCAACCTTGCCGACGAGGTCTGCACCGACGTCCGCAGCCTTGGTATAAATACCGCCGCCGACACGGGCAAACAGAGCCATAAAGGATGCACCCATGCCGTTCATAACCATGATGTTGCCGATGGTAAGCGGATCGGTCTTGCCAAAGACAAAGTACAACAGAGTAAACCACAGGGTGATATCAAACAGACCCAGACCGACAACGGTAAAGCCCATAACGGAGCCGGAAGAGAACGCAACACGGAGACCCTTGTTCAGGCTTTCCGAGGCTGCATATGCGGTGCGGGCATTTGCATTGGTCGCGATCTTCATACCCATCAGGCCGGCGATCATGGACCAGATACCGCCAGTCAGGAAAGCAAATGGGGTAAAGATGCTCAGCATACCAGCGAATGCCAGTATGAGCAGGATGATGAACACAACGACAAATACCTTTGCAACGGTTGTGTACTGATGCTTCAGATACGCATTGGCACCCTCGCGAATAGAGGCAGCGATCTTCTGCATTTTCTCAGTTCCTTCGGAATATTTCATAACCTTTCCGCGCTGGATGAGAGCGAAGACCAGAGCTATGATTGCGCCGACGAAACCGACTAACATTAAGTTTGCCAAGTTTCTCACTCCTTGTATTGAGGTCTGATTTGCACAAATGGAACACCATTTGCACTTTTCTATAAATATAGCATAGTCCTGGCAAATTTTTTGTGCAAACAATCTGATATTATTGGCAGTTAATTATTTTGTGCCACTCCTCGCGAAGCAAAAAAAGTTCCATCATCGCAACATGAGATAGTCGAAATTTATGGGAAAAATCAGGGAAAATCAGGGGATTTCCGGCAAATAGATTGGTGATCTGTGAGGAAATAAGCGGTGTCGGAAAGGCGGAAAAAGCGGAAAACGGGAAAAGGAAACGCAAGTTTGCCAATTCTCTCCTGTGGAATACGCAATGGCGGGAAAACCAAGAGACGTCGTTTCCCGATTTGGGAAACGACGTCAGAGCATGATTTTTTGAAGATTATACGACGATGCGTTCGCCTACTTTGTAGATGTCGCCGGCCCCCATCGTCAGGATCAGGTCACCGGGCTTGGCGTATTCCAGAAGATGGTCCTCGATATCATCAAAGGTTGGATAGTATTCGGCGCCATCAATGCGGTCAGCGAGATCCTTAGAGCTGATTCCAATGGTGTTTTGTTCGCGGGCTGCGTAGATGTCAGCCAGATATACCTTGTCACACAGCTTGAGCGCGTCGACAAATTCGTCAAACAGCGCGGCAGTTCGCGTGTAGGTATGCGGCTGGAAGATGCAGATGATGCGTTCAAAGTTCATCTCGCGTGCCGAGGAAAGCGTTGCGCGCATCTCAGTCGGGTGATGGGCGTAGTCGTCCACAACGCGGATCCCATTTTCGGTATAACCGGTGAGCTGGAAACGGCGGGCAGAGCCGGTGAAGTTTTTCAGACCGGCTGCGACGGCCTTTCCACTGATGCCGAGTCGGCTGCATACCGCACAGCAGGCCAGTGCGTTGAGCATGTTGTGACGGCCCGGAACCGACAGGTGAATGTGGGAATACAGCCGTCCATCCGCGATGACATCAAATTCATAGTAGCCGTTGATGTCGTCCACATACTCCGGATGGACGTCTGCGTCCGGCGATTCGCCGAAGGTGCGGACGGTGCGGTCAAGGCCCTCGGCACAGCGCATGGTAGTGGCGGAATCGTGGTTGAGTACGACCAGGCCGTTTGGCGGTGTGAGGGCGCAGAACTGCTGGAACGAGTGGACAATGTCGTCGATATCGTGGAAGAAGTCCAGATGATCCTCCTCCACATTGAGGACGACCGCGATGGTCGGATGGAAATTCAGAAAGGAATTGGTATA
>CAYLXH010000075.1:0-3948 GCA_964387535.1 uncultured Butyricicoccus sp.
CCAGAAGCTCTGCGGTCGGGCAATGCGTTCTTGCGCCCCAGCCGCCGGCCGTCATCTCAACAGCATTCAAACCAAGGGACTTAACCTTGTCCAGCATGTCGGTATAGGACAGATCAGCAAGTACGTCAGTGCAAATAGAAAGCTCCATGTGAAATCTCCTTTCTGTAAAACGGTAACATGGTGAGTGAATTATTTGTAGAAGTCCGGCATCGGATCATACTCAATCGGAACGATGGTCTGGGTATCACGGGCCTTGGATGCAGCAGCGGCAGCGACTTGGCAGCAGTAGCCATCCCAGGAATTCGGTCCGTCGACACGGCCTTCCTTGCAGCCGTTGATCCACTGCTGGATTTCGGTATCATAAGCATCTCCGAAGCGAGTAGCATAGGTTGCGTCAACGGCATTTCCGCGGACGGTATTCGCCAGGACCTCAATCGTTGGCGGCTTAGGCAGGTTCAGGATAGCATCCTCGCAGACAACCTCACAACGGATATCGTAGCAATGTCCGTTGTTGACAAAGGATTCCACATCGATGCGTACACCGGACTCCGTCGTCAGAACCATGATCTGCGGGTCATGCAGACCTTCCTTTGCCTTGCGGGTGGACTTTCCGTAACGAACTTCCGCGCTCGTATAGTTTTCGCCCAGAAGCCAGCGCAGCGTATCCAGTTCGTGTACCATGGAATTCTCAACTGCGGAGGAGTTGTCCCAATCGCCGACAACGTCTGCATTACGATGTGCGCAGTGCAGCAGCAGCGGCTCACCATACTTGCGGTTTACGATTGCTTCCTTGAGCTGCTTGTAGCCAGCGTCGTAGCGGCGCATAAATCCAACCTGCACCAGTTGCTTGCCCGCTTCCATCTCAGCGGCGATGATGCGCTTGCACGCATCTGCCTTCGGAGCCAGCGGCTTCTCGCAGAAGACATACTTGCCGGCCTTGATCGCTGCAACAACGAACTGCTCGTGATATGCATCCGCAGTCGTGTTCATGATCGCATCAATTTCCGGATCATGGATCATTGCGATCGGATCCTCATAGCCCTTGATGCCATACTTCTCCGCAACAGACAGACCAAATGTAGCAGCGGGGTCAGCACAAGCAATGACCTTTGCACCCTGCATCTTGGCGTTGATGCGCTCGATGTGGGTGCGACCGATACCGCCAGTGCCAATCAGACCAATTCTCAGTTCACTCATAGTTGAAATCTCCTTTCTCTATGCGTGGTAGTGCAAAAACAAATTATGTTTTTTTGCATGTATTGCACAACTATAATTCCCTTGTTCTTGCGCAGGATGCCAACTGTTAAAAAGAAATTTGGATTATCCTGCTCCACATTGCTTCTTTCAGAAAATTTACATTTTTTACATATAAAAAACGTAAATATTTCTGTTTTCTAGCTTTTTTCTTCCAGAACGTATGCTGTTATTATACACATACTACTTTATTTGTGTTAGTTCTTTCCTGCGAAGAATACCGAGTATTTTAAAACAAAACAGATAAAATTTATAAAAATCTGCACAGCTGAAATGAGGAGCGGGCGTAAAATAAAAGATGGCAGCAAACTGCTGCCATCCTAATAGATGCTTGTTTCTGTATGTTACCGATAATGCTTGCGGTATTCTCGCGGAGAAATACCGACATATTTTTTAAACGTTGCCGTTAAATGACAGCTGCTGCTGAATCCGAGCTGCTCTTCGATTTCATGGACCGGAATGTCTGTCGTCTCCAGCAGACTCTGCGCCTCACCGATCCGCCGCAGCATAATATATTGCTTGGGTGACAATCCGGTTTCCCGCTTAAATGCGTGTGACAGATGGGATTCGCTGATATGCAATACATGACAAATATCCTCCATGCGAAGAGGCTCTGTGTAATGCCGATCAAGATATTCCGTAATGCTTCGCACTAACGTTTCCGTCCGCTGTTTTACGTGACTCTTACTGTCGGTTTCCTGTAATTGAAGCTCACGAAATGTCAGGAGCAGCGTTGTCTTTGCCATTTCGTTGGCTAAAATAGAGCCTTGCTTCTGTATTGCGAACAGGTCATAAATTTTCGGCATCATTTCATGAACAAGGTCTTTGTATTGTGTCAGCGTGACAATCGGACGCCGCTCCGACGCCAGTAGGCTGTTTTCCGGTAGTTTTGTCATTTGAAGGCCGGATAGTGCACAGCAATAGGTTTGGATGGAATTTTTCAACGATAACGTCTCTCCGTGCAGCGTATGTGCATTGCAGATCAGCATATCTCCTTCATGGACAGCATACTCGCGGCTGCCGATCTGATATCGGCCGTCGCCTCCATAAACGTATAACAATTCGAGTTTATCACTGTGCTGATGCAGTGCATGGGCATGTTTTTGTGCGTATAGCTCGTCAACATAAAATGCACCTGTCAGCCGGACAGAATCAATCGAGAACGGAATTTCATGGTTTGTATTCATTCCAGCACCCTACCTTCTGTTGTTTGTTATTAGAATAACATAGGCCAAAAAGAAGCGCAAGCAAAGGATGCAATGCAGATCCTGTAAGGGATTGGGAATCGAGGTAGGTCGATTTGAAAAGCTAAAAGTAACGCGTGTAATAGTGTATCTGCCATACTTGGAAAGATGACGTGGAGAAACTGGCATTGTAAAGCAAAAAAGCAACCATTCATGCAATGGAGCCATGAATGGTTGCTGCATATTTTGGATGGATAGACGTTTCAGAATCTCATGAAAAGTAAGATAACGCTTGTTTATTGACAATGAAATGATCCAATCACTCTATTGATAATTTCTTTCGTAATCTCAGACTGTTTTGGAGAAAGTCTGGAAAGGCGATCTGTCAGCGCATCGACATCATTAGGAGTTCATCCAAAGTCCACGAAGGGGTTATATTGCAGATAAAACGGCACTGTGTTTGCCTGGCAAGAAAAAGTTGCGCGCGCTACCTTTTCTGTGTTATACTACATTCTGGAAAGCAGGTGAAGAGATATATGAACGATCATTTCCCCAATTTAGGACGCTGCGTTTCTATTCTGGATCGATTGATGAAGATGTACTATGACCGCGGATTGTCGGACTTTGAAATCGGTTGGGGACAGCAATTCTATCTGGAATATATGTATGACCACCCGGGGGCTTCGGCGCAGGAAATGGTGGAATATATTCGAGTTGACAAGGCAACATTGACCAAAATCATCAGGAAGCTCATGCAGATCGGCTATGTAGAAGTTGTCAGCGATGAAAAGGACAAGCGGGTTAGGCACCTGTATCTTACGGAAAAAGCTCTTCCAGCGGTCAAGCGGATCAAGGAAATACACAGTGATTTCCGTAATACACTGTGTTCTGGGATCTCTGAACAGGATGTCCGTTTCACAGAACAGACGCTGGCACATATGATGGAAAATGTCAATCGGAAAGTATGGCACCGAATGGAGGACTAGACTTGGAAAACAGCGAAATCTTTCCCATGCAACGAACGGGGATCTTTTTTACGCTGATTGTTGGGACATTTGTTACATCAATGTCCACAACCGTGACAGCAAATATGATCCCCAACTTTACGGAATATTTTGGCGTGTCAGCCAACTTGGCCCAATGGCTGACCAGTGGGGCGACGCTGATCTCGGGAATTATCATTCCCGTCACTGCGTTTTTGCTCAAGCGGATGCCAAATAAGATGTATTTTTCAGTGACAATGCTGGCCTATACGTTGGGCTCGCTGTCTGCAGTTCTGGCACAGACTTTTCCGGTACTGCTTGTGAGCCGTTTGATTCAAGCAATCGGCTGCGGCATGATGATACCGTTCGGCCAGATCATCCTGCTGAATCTCTATCCCGAGGAAAGACATGGAAGAGTTATGGCTGCATTCTCTATGGCCTCTATGGTATCTACTGTGGTAGGTCCAACATACGCGGGCTTGATACTCGAAGCGGTCGGATGGCGAGGGGTATTTGCCTCTCTGTTT
>CAYLXH010000075.1:3958-10817 GCA_964387535.1 uncultured Butyricicoccus sp.
TCATATTTGGCCTTGCGATTATTGTTGCCGGCAGTATCTTCATGAAAAATATTATCCCGAAGGCAGAGGCCGAATTACATGTAGGCTTTGTACTTCTTTCCGCTGTCGGGTTTGTATCCTTATTGATTGGTGTCAGCAATATGAGCAGCGGTTCGATTGTAGCGCTGAGAAGCGGCGGGCTGATGGTCATTGGTGTTAGTTTGCTGGCCCTGTTTTCGAGGCTGCAGCTGACATCGAAATACCCTATGCTGAATCTGCGGGTATTTCAGGAACCCTCTTTTCTCATTGCGGTTGTCATCAGCGTTTGCCTGTATTTTATCTCTATGGGAACAGGAATGATTTTACCGCTTTTTACAAAGTCCATCTGTGGCTTCTCGGATGCCGCTTATGGCTGTGCGACCCTTGTCGGATCCATTCTGTCTGTATTCACGACCCTGTATGCAGGCAGGGTATATGACAGGGTGGGAATAAAACCGATGTTTTTTTTCGGCGTTGTCTTATTTTCTATCTATTCGCTTATGGGAATCTGCTTTTCCGAACAGACAGGGATTGGATATATTGCGGCTACCTTTGCTCTTCAAACTGTCGCGATGTCTATGTTGAATTCCCCGGCCACGACCATGGCTCTCAGCAAGCTTTCCGGGAATATCCGCATAGACGGCAGTGCGGTTTTTAACACCGTACGCCAGATCTCCAGTTCCCTGGCGTCAACACTTTCCGTCCTGATTTATACTTTGGCGGGAAGTGACATCCATGCGGTTCATGTTGTATACCGATACTATGGAATCGTGACAATTGTCATTGTCATATCGGTCATTTTGTATCTGAAGGTTACATCCAGCCAGCAGCATAGAATCAGTGGTAATACCAGAAATGTTAGGAGGAATTCTGCATGAAAGCAGCGATTTATTTGGGACAGGAACAAATAGAAGTTCGGGAATTGCCAGATCCGGTCTGTGGCGATAACGATGTAATTATTCAAAATCTGTATTCCAGCATCTGTGGAACGGATGTTGCGGTGTACACAAAGGGACCAAATACAGGGCATAAGGTCAATGTAGGCGGTGAGTTCGGACATGAGACGGTATCCCGTGTTGTGAAGGTGGGGAAAAATGTAACCGAATTTCGAGTCGGTGAGCGGGTTTATCCTTACCCCCTTTATGCAAAGAATGACACCAGACGAGCGGGAACCATCGGCGGTTTTTCCGAGTATATTTTGGTGCCGGCGGCGAAACGGGACCATTCTCTGTATGCGGTGCCGGAGGAAATTTCTGACCGGCTGGCTAGTTTGATTGAGCCGTTTACGGTTGGGTGCCGGGCTGCTCGTCGGGGGCAGCCGCAGAAGGGCGAGAGTGCGGTGGTGTTTGGATGCGGAACGATTGGTTTGGCTGCGGCGGTGGCTCTGAAATACTTCGGCATGGACAAGGTGATGCTCTGTGATGTGTCGGAGTTTCGATTGAGAATCGCAGAGAAGCTAGGTTTTGCTGTGTGCAACACGAGCGAGGAGGATTTTGCGAAACGTGCTGTGGACTACTTTGGAACCGCCCCTTCTCTGATAGGAACGACAGCAAATATTGACTGTTGGATTGATGCAGCCGGAGAGGAAAGCATTCTGGATTCCTTTTTGCAGCACGGAAAAATTATCAGCCGCTTTGTGGCCGTGGCCGTCAACAAGAAACCACGTCAAATTGACCTTCTGCACATGACGTATGCGCAAAAAAGCATCATTGGCTCCGGCGGTTACTTTCCGGAGGATGTGCGGGATGTTATGGCGATCATGGCGAGTGGGAAATGGGATTTGGAGTCGATTATTACGAAGGAGTTCCCATTGGAGCAGATTTCCACGGCAATCCAGACTGCGGCAGATCCGGATCAGGCATTTAATGTGATTATTGCGTTTTGACAGGAAGGGATTTCTGCACATTGCTGCAGGAATCCCTTTGTCAATGGTGTTGCCAAGCGTAAATGAACTTCTATCAGGAACGAAAGGACGACAGAACGGGGCACGATACGGTGAAAAAGAATGACAGGCAGTCAGTGCATGCAGACAAAAAATCAGACCGCGTTTGCAGCGGCCTGAAACAAAGATGTGATGGTAATCGTTTGTAGATTTTCCAAAGGATTGTGGGAAACAGCTGGCTGGAAGAACTGTGCTAATCACAAAATCATGGATGATTCTTCCGGATTAGTGATTCGCATTTGGCAGGGAACGCTACCGGGATAGCGCCTCCGCGTTGCGTCAGTATGAGGAGGAATTACTTCCAGAGATCCAGACAGTTTTCCAATTCATTTTTTTTCGGACGCTTCATGAGCTGGCGAATGCAGTCCTGGACATCCATATGATTGTACAGAAGATTGTACATTGCTGTGGTGATTGGCATATCAATGCCGACCTGCTGTGCCAACATGTAGCCGGCTTCGGTGGCATAATAGCCCTCGACGACAGCGCCGACTTCTTTCATCGCTTGTTCGACATCCATTCCCTGGCCAATTTTGATACCGGCACGGCGGTTTCTCGAATGCATGGAGGTACAGGTCACGATGAGATCGCCGACTCCAGAAAGACCGGCAAAAGTTTGCGTCTGCCCGCCCAGAGCTTCTCCCAGACGAGCAATTTCGGTCAGGCCGCGTGTCATCAGTGCTGCCTTGGAATTGTCGCCCAGTCCGATGCCGTCACAGATGCCGGCGGCGAGTGCGATAATGTTTTTAAAGCAGCCGCCGAGCTCGGCGCCGATGATGTCAGGAGAAATGTACACACGGAATCGCTCGTTCATAAAGGCATCCTGTACCATTTCGGCGGCCTCGCGCGATTCGGATGCCGCCAGAATGCAGGTCAGAATCCCACGGGATACCTCTTCGGCGTGGGTTGGACCGGTCAAGGCAACGATCGGGTTTTTGCCATGAGTGGCAGTTCGGATGGTCTCAGAGAATCGACAGTATCCATTGTCGCGGTCCAGTCCTTTTCCGACGTTGATAATCACAGTTCCTTCCGGAATGATGTCAGCCAGATTTTGTGCGGTGGAATGTACCGCAAAGGAGGGGACAGCCATGAGCACCATGTCGGCGTCTGCGGCACCCGACAAATCGGTTGTGAGAGCGATGCGTTCCGGCAGCGTGACGCCCGGGAGCAGCTGCTCATTGCCGCGGTTTTCACGAAGCTGACGGCACTCTTCTTCAAAGAACGACCATGCGGTGACCTCGTGTCCGTTGGAGTCCAGTAGGATGGACAGCGCCATGCCCCAGCCTCCGCAGCCTACTACAAAAATCTTCATTGATGATCCTCTCTTTCCATATCTCAGGACGTTTTCTTGTGAAAGGAAAGTTTGTTTTCCTTGCCGTGGATAAGGCGATGAATGTTGGCACGGTGCATGTAAACCACGCCGCCTCCGATCAGGAGCGTCATCACAAATATCGGAATTAGACTGGGAGAGTTCCAATAAAATCCCAGATTCATAAAGGGAAATGCCGTCGCAATGATCACTGAGCCGAGCGAAACGTAGCGGGTGATGGCGACGATCAGAACGAATACGATTGCCAGAATCACAAAGATTTTCCAGTTAAAGACAGCACACAGTGTGGCGCCGGCCAGAACACCTTTGCCGCCATGAAATCCGAAATAGAGCGGGAACATGTGTCCCGCCACGACAAACAGTCCGGACACCAGCTTTGCGACAGGAATCAGTTCGGCGAAGGGGCTGAAGATTGCTGCTGCAAGCAGGACAGCAATGACTGTTTTGGCAATGTCACCGACAAGTACCAGAAGAGTACACTTTCCTCCCATGCAGCGGTGTGCGTTGGTCAATCCGGCGTTTCCGCTTCCCATGGTACGAATGTCCTGATGAAACAGCAATTTGGAAACAATAATGGCAGAGTTGCAGCTGCCCAGCAGGTAACCAATTGCTGCGATAATAACAAAACGAAGCAGCAAACTCATTATTTATCGGCATCCTTTCCCCCGCGCTCGCGGATAATCATGCGTATCGGCGTGCCGTCCAGTCCATATACTTCGCGGATCTGGTTTTCCAGATAGCGCTGATAAGAGAAGTGGAACAGGCGCGCGTCGTTGCAGAAGCAGACAAAGGTTGGCGGACGGACACCGGACTGCGTCATGTAATAGATCTTGAGACGGCGGCCCTTGTCGGTCGGCGGCTGTACCCGCGCGGTTGCGTCGGCAAGCACGGAATTGAGCTGACCCGTCGGGATGCGGCGTCCGTTTTGCTCGTAAACAGAGTTGATCATATCAAACAGGCCGGATACCCGCGAGCCAGTCAGCGCGGACAAGAATACAATCGGCGCATAGGGCATGTAAGACAGATCATTGCGCACGCGCTGGCGCATTTGCTCCATGGTGTTGGTTTCTTTTTCTACGAGATCCCACTTGTTGACGGCAATGATGCAGGCCTTGCCGGCGTTGTGCGCTTCTCCGGCGATTTTGGTATCCTGTTCCGTGACCCCTTCCGTGGCGTCAATCATGATCACACAGACGTCGGCGCGTTCCACGGCCATGAGTGAGCGCATGACGCTGAATTTTTCAATGCGTTCATCTACTTTGGATTTCTTTCGGATACCCGCGGTGTCGATGAGCATATACTTGCCTTTGTCGTTTTGGTAGTAGCTGTCCACACTGTCACGCGTGGTGCCGGCGATGTTGCTGACAATCACACGGTTTTCTCCAAGGATTGTGTTGACAAGGGACGATTTGCCGACATTTGGCTTGCCGATTACTGCGACCTTGATGTAACCGTGATTGGTGTCTTCTCCATCGTCGTCCGGGAAATACCGGAAACACTCGTCCAGCAGATCTCCGGTGCCGTAGCCATGCAGGGCAGAGATACCGATGGGTTCGCCGAGTCCCAGATTATAAAATTCATAAAACTCGGGAGAAGGGCTGCCCGGTGTGTCGCATTTATTGACGGTTAAAATAACCGGTTTTTTGGAGCGGCGGAGCATGGCAGCCACGTCTTCGTCAGCTGCTGTGATACCGGTTCGCAGATCGGTGATAAAGATGATGACATCGGCAGCCATGATGGCGGCCTCCGCCTGTAATCGCATAAATTGTAGGATCTCACTGTCGGTCGACGGTTCAATGCCGCCGGTGTCGACAATTTGAAATTCACGGCCGCGCCATTCGGCATCGGCGTACAGCCGGTCACGGGTTACACCCGGGGTATCTTCTACAATCGAAAGCCGTCGCCCGGCGAAGCGGTTGAACAGCTGGGATTTTCCCACGTTCGGACGTCCGACGATTGCAACGATTGGTTTTGACATAATCAAACGCCTCCTCTGTGCAGACAGCGGCCTGCACGTGGTTTGTCGTTACTAGTTGCACTTAATACTCGACTTCAAAGATCTTGTCCAGAAGATCGCCGCCATCAATACGAACCGGCACCAGAGGGACACCGAGTTCTGCGGATACCTGTTCCGGAGTGTAATCGTCCAGGAAAACATCGCCGCCGTCACGCAGCATGTTTTCCGAGATCAGCACACGTTCTCCAAGATCCTTTCCTTTGAGTTGGGTGATCAGATCAATGCCGGTAATCAGTCCGGCGACACTGACCCCTCCGCCAAAAAAGCGGTTCTCAATCGTATACACTCTTCCATTAAAATTATCGCATTTCTCACACGCTTCGTCAAGCAGAATCCGCAGAAACGGGGCTGCAGCAGAACCGGTAGCAATGGAAAACGGACGGGGATGCATTCCGTGATATGCTGGAAGCGTCAGCCGGAATTCTTCCATAAACAGTGACATCATGCCGATTCCGTTTTCAAATTGCGTGAACTCCTCATAGTATTCGACCGGATGAAGCGGCAGCCCGGCTTTGATGTACATCTCGTCTCCGCAAAAGGCGAGATGTGTGCCATAGGCGGCAAAACAGTGCTCGGCAAATTGTTCCACAATGGCAATGACCTCACGGGCGTCCTCGCGCGTAAACGGACGCAGGGGATAAAGCCCGTCGCGATGGTCAGTCAGTCCAGCTGGTACCACAGAAATGCTGTTGACGGCCGGATACATCTGTTCCAGATCGGACAAAGACTGTTTCAAATACGCTCCGTCATTGAGATTGGGACAGATCACCAGCTGACAATTCATTTCGATATGACCCTCGGCCAGCCGGCGCATAATTGGCAGAAGGCGGTCAGCGCGGGGATTGCGGAGCATTTCCACACGGCGCTGCGGATCGGTAACCTGTACAGAGATGTTTACCGGAGAAATGCGCATACGAATCATGCGGTCGATATCCGCGTCGGACAGATTGGTCAGGGAGATATAGTTTCCCAGAAGAAATGACATCCGGGCATCGTCGTCCTTGACATAGAGTGTGTCCCTCATGCCCTTGGGAAGTTGATCAATAAAGCAGAATACACAGCGATTGGCACAGCGCTTCATGCTGTCCATCAGATAGTGCTCAAAGTTGAGGCCCAGATCCTGACCCTCACGCTTGCGGATAGAAATACGGCGTTCGTGCCCGTTCTCATCGGAGAGGGTCAGTTCAATGACAGGGTCATATCCGTAAAATTTATAATCCAGAACATCCAAAATAGAGTGTCCGTCGATTGCCAACAACGATTCGCCCGCTCGAATCCCGGCGCGGTCCGCTGGGCTCTTTCGGTCTACGGATACAATGCGGGAAGCCATGTTATATTCCTCCTTTCGCAGGCAGCGGTAAACTGGTTCTCTACAGGTCTGCTCAACAAAAAAATAGAGAAAGCCGGTTCCGCAGCTTTCTCTATCTTTTCATCGTGTGTCAAATTACTCGGAAACCTTAACAACCTCGCGGCCATTGTAGGTACCGCAAGCCTTGCACATTCTGTGTGGAAGCTTCATCTCACCGCACTTCGGGCACTTAACCAGACCCGG
>CAYLXH010000076.1:0-10812 GCA_964387535.1 uncultured Butyricicoccus sp.
CATCCTGTGCCTGCTTCTTCGTGCCGACAAACAGAACCGACTCACCGGCAGCAGCGATGTCACGTACAAAGAAGTACGCCTCCTCGAGCTTCTTAACGGTCTTCTGCAGGTCAATGATATAGATACCATTTCTCTCGGTGAAAATGTACTGTGCCATTTTCGGGTTCCATCTTCTGGTCTGATGACCAAAGTGTACGCCAGCCTCCAGCAGCTGCTTCATAGAAATTACTGACATTGTCATGTCCTCCTTGGTTTTTTCCTCCATACCGATCATCGCCGGCGATGCCCCGCAAGGGACCACACCGCGTCTCCCGGTATGTGTGTATTTTTTCATACTCCGACATTGTATCACAGCATTTTTTTGAAATCAAGTGCCATTTCGAATTTTTCTTCACAATTCAAAATCTGCGATGACTCTTTTCCGATTTTTTTCTTGAATGCATGTCGTCCTTGCAACATGGCTCAGTCAGCTCGACCAAAATCAAATCCTCGCCGATGCTTCGTATCGCATTCCACGGGACAATGCAGTCCTCCTCGTGTCCGAACAGCCCGAAACACCGCGCATGCCTGGGCACAACAAGTGCCTCGGCACATCCGTTGCACAAGTCCAGCCGCACGTCACTGACAAATCCCAGTCGTTCTCCGCTGCAAACGTTGATGACTTCCCGGCAGCGAAGCTCACCGATTGTGCTGTGCTCCATCTGTCACTCCATCTCCTCTCTGACCATGCTCCAAAATTCCTCCGTGCTCAGCCTCCCATCGCGATTCCACCGTTTCATCGCCTTCAGGCACTCCGGTTCGTGGCTCAGGTAGTTGATTCCCTCCTCGCAGCTCAGCGATGAGAGAAAGCCGCAGTCGTCAACCAACGCGTCACTTTCCGCATTGCGTGCCCCATATGGATACGTGTAGCACACCGGCTCCTCAATGCCCAGCGCCACAAATTCTGCCTGTGCTTTCTCCGTGTCCGCACAAAACACTTCCCGGTATGATTGTTCACTTTCCCCCTGCATCCTCAGACATCCGCGCCGCGGTGTCAGTTCGTGGAAATCAAACGAGTGATTCTGCATCTCCATGACCCCACTATCCGCCATTTCCTGAAGCTCTGCTCCCGTGCAGTATGACCATGCTTCGTGCTCCGCTTCGTCAGATTGGCTAAACTCTTCGGTCAACGTTCCAACCGGTGACAGTACAGCCTTCATTCCGTATTCCTCCAACAGCGGATACACATTGATATAATTGTTGTAATAGCCATCATCAAAGGTCAGCATCACCGGCTGTTCGGGAAGCGGGGTCCCGTCCTGCACATACGCAATGACGTCCTGTACTGTCACCGTTTCCCATCCTGCCCGCTTCAGGTATTGCAAATCCTGTTCCAGCCGATTCGGGGAAATGACATACTCCCCCGGGGAGTTCCCCTCCTCGGTCACGCTGTGGTACATCGCAATCGGAAGCCGCACTGTTTCTTCTGCCATCGTTGTTTGCGTGCGCATGTTCCCCCACCGCAGCAGCGTACCCAATGCGCCACACAGCAACACGACGACACTCATCATCCCTGCAATCCGTCTCATTGCATACCCGCTTCCAATACATCATACCTTCGCGTGTACTCTCCATCATCTGCGCGCACTACCGCGCAACGGTGATGCTCCAATAGCTGCATCAATGGATATACATCAATCCAGATTTCATTGTCCGATTCAAACTGACTCTCATCAAAAATCAGCTCCAAACCGATGTGCAGGTGCGGCGTCTCAATGTTATTGACATTTTCTTTTGCAGAATAGCCCGTTCTCCCCATATATCCGATCACCTCTCCTGCTGTCACACGGTCGCCCTCTTCCAGCCCTGCTGCGTACGGACGATCCCTGCGCAAATGAGCATAATACCAATACCGTTTCCCGTCCCCGCTCCGGATGCCAATTCTCCATCCCCCATACTGGTTCCATCCGAGCATGGTTACGGTTCCGGATTCCACCGCTACAATCGGTGTCCCGGTCAGTCCCATCATATCATGCCCCAAATGCCGTCGCTGATACCCATAGCTGCGCGCCACCCCAAAGTCATCCGAATCACTGTACCCAAATCCTGACGCGATCGGAAGATAGCCTTTCAGCCCATACTGGGCCCGCCAGACAGAATTTCCGTTTTCGTCCTCACTCTCCTCCACAAAATCTCCCAGCAATCCTCCCAGTGCGGCGCTATATGCCTCGCGGTAATACGCAAAATAAGCGTTCTCTTCCGGGGTCTGTCCCTGCTCCAGCTGCTGTGCCATCTCCTGAGTCTGTTCCAGTCGGTACCCTGACCAGTCATTGCCATTGGCACAAGCCAACCCCGCCAGAATATCAATCCAGCTCACAGCCCCCTCCCGCTTCACGTCCTCTTTCATCGCGTCCTCCAGCGCTGTGTGGGGAACGGAAAAGTCTACATACCGGATCACGTCTCCCTGCGCCGGCTCCGCCGCCCAACCGGCACGAACGCACAGCAGCTCCAATGCAGCACAGCACACCGCTACGGCAGCTGCTGCCACCCAGCGTTTCCACCGCCCGGCGCCGCACCAATCCAACCAAGGCATCCTTATGCCCTTTCCCGCATCGGCTCTTCCAGCGGCACCGCAAAATAATCTGCCACGGAGGCGGACAGGTTGCGGGCAATGTCCCAGATATTTCCTCGAATCCAGTTGGCGTCATCGCGGTTATCGTGATATGCCAGTTCAATCAAAACACTCGGCGCAACGGTTCTCCGCAGTTCGGCCAGCGCCGTCGTGTCCCGCACCGTTACGTCACTTGGAATCGGATAAATCAGCTTAAGATTATTCGCAAAAATCTCAGCCGCCCGTCGTCCTTCCTCACTCCCGGTAAAATAATACACATCGCTTCCGCGCAGCTGTCCAGACAGTTCCTCCGGAGACGCATTGGAATGCAATGCCAGATGAAGATTCGCTCCCGCAGCATTCGATGCCTGTGCTGAGGTCAGCGCCGTATCTGACGTGCTGTTGCGCTTCCATGCAATGCCCGACGCATCCAGATATGGGATCATCGCATCTACAATCTGATTCATATAATATTCTTCGTTTCCCACGCCGTCATAATAAGGATTGAACTCCTGCGTGGAAGGGCTGAGATAAACCGTTGGCATACGACCACTCCTTTCCTCACGGTACAGTGTATGCATAAAACCCGACGATTGCACACAAAAAATCCCGTCGGAATAATCCGACGGGATCGCTGTTGTACGTCGTATTTCGTTGGTTCTCTCAGAACTTGGTCTGATAGCTGTTAACCGACATATTGATGGAGTCCTTCTTGGTCTCTTTGCCAAATTTCTCCACCAGCATGCGGTCGCGCTGCGTGTGGCTGACCGTACCGGCACCGTTGATGCATCCGCCAACACACGCCATGCCCTCAATGAAATTCTCGGACAGCTTACCCATCTTCGCCTTCAGCAGGGCGACCTTGCACTCTTCAATGCCGCTACACACTACCGGCTCGGGCTTGATGTCCAGTCCCTGCTCCTTTGCACTCTGCGCGACCGCCTCGGACAGGCCGCCCACGCGGGCAAAAATACGACCAAAGTAGGACGCGTCGTCCGTCGGCAGCTCTTCCTGCTCCTCCGGCGGGAAGCCAGCAGCATCCAGCATCGCCTGCAGCTCTTCAAACGTAATGACACAGTCTACCCACGGGCTAACCGTCGGCAGTTTCTGCTCATATTTCTTCGCCGTGCACGGTCCGATAAATACGGTCTTGACCGGCCACGCGCTGTTCTCTTTAATGTAACGACAGATCTCCGCCATGGGGGAGAGATTATGTGAGATGTGCTTTGCCATCTCGGGCACATGCTGCTGAATATAACGAACAAACGCCGGGCAGCACGAGGACGTCAGGAATCCCTTCTCTGCCAGCTCCTTGGTCTCCTTACGGGTGACCATATCCGCTCCAAGCGCTGCCTCAACCACATCGTGGAATCCAAAGTTGCGCAGCGCTGTCTTGATCTGTCCCACCGAGGCCTTAGGAAACTGCGAGGCTACCGCCGGAGCAATGACGGCAATCGCATAGTAACCACGGCGATCCGCAGCTCTCACCAAACGCATCGCGTCCACCAGATTCGAATGGTCTACCACCGCACCGAACGGGCATTGCGACACACACGCACCACAGTTGATGCATTTCTCATAATCAATCTCTGCCTTCTGCTGATCGTTAACGCGCATCGCACCGATCTTGCAGCTTCGTTCACACGGACGGATGTTTTCAATAATCGCGCCATATGGGCACACAGTCGCACAGCGTCCACAGTGAATACACTTGTCCGGATCAATCCTCGCACGGCCGTTGTCCGTCTTGGTAATCGCACCGCGGGGACAAACATTCATGCAACGATGAGCCAGGCAGCCTCGGCACGAGCTATTGACCGAATACCGCTCAATCGGACACTCATCACAGGCAATATCAATGACCTGAATGACATGCTCGCTGTCCTCCAGAACATTGTGCACACGCTCCTCAACAATTGCTCGTTCCTTGTACACACAGCAACGCATCGTCGCCTTTTTTCCCTGAATAATCTCGTGAGGAATATCGTAGTAGCAATTGCTCATATTTTCCTGCAGAACATGCGTTGCAACTGCCTTCAGAACCTGGTACTTCAACCGCTGAACATCTGTCTCGAACGCTCTACTCATCCAACTTGCTCCTTCCCCATATCAGCATTTCCGTCGATTTTTTAACAATCGTATTCTATCCCAAATATTCTATACTGTCAATGCAGGGTTTCCTGCATTTTTGTCAGGAATCTGCGCCGTCCTCGCGCGTTTTCCGCATTGACAAGTTATGTTATATGTACCGTAAAACCGCGAGAAAAAACCAACGTTTCGGAATCTTTTCGCCGCCATTACAGCCATCACTCTGTTTTGTCAGCAACCCGGCTCGGCTCTCATTCCTTCCGGAATTCGGCCATTCCCGTCTCATACAGACTTCCTCCGGCCGCATCCATCGCCACGATAGCCGGAAAGCCTTCCACCGTCAGGCGTTTAACCGATTCACAGCCCAAATCGTCGTATGCCACAACCTCCATCTCTTTGACTGAGGCGGCAATCACGGCACCCGCTCCGCCGATTGCAATCATGTACACACAGCCGTGCTGCTTCATCGCATCGTGTACTTCCTTGCTGCGCACACCCTTTCCGATCATACATACCTGTCCGTGTGCAATCATCGTCGGTGAAAACGGATCCATCCGTCCCGATGTCGTCGGCCCGCATGAGCCAATCACCTGCCCTGGCTTTGCCGGTGTCGGTCCCGCGTAGTACACAACGGAGTCCCGGAGATCGTACGGAAGCTTCCCATCCCCCTCCAGTGCAGCCATGATTCTCTTGTGCGCCGCATCGCGCGATGTATATACTGTTCCAGTCAGAGAAACCGTGTCCCCCGCCCGCAAACGATTGACATATTCTCTCAGCTGAGAGGTACGCAACTCATAATGTGCCATAGTTCACTCCTCATTTCCCACTGATATATACAATAGTATAGCAGGAAATCCCGTCAAATACAACCAAATACGCTTGCATTCATCAATATAGGATGGTAGAATATCCGTGATTCAGAACACAGATTTGGGGAGGAAGAACCATGATTACCATTCAGGACATCGACGAGGCGGCACAGCGTCTGCGCTCCGTCGTACACAACATCTCGCTGGAATCATCTAAAACCTTTTCTGGGATGACCGGCGCTGAGGTATATCTCAAATGTGAAAACCAACAGAAGACCGGCTCCTTCAAGGTTCGCGGCGCATACAACAAAATTATGAAGCTCCACGAAGCAGGTGGACTCAAGTCAGTCATCGCCTCTTCCGCCGGAAACCACGCCCAGGGCGTGGCCTTCGCGGCCTCTTCCATTGGCATTCCGGCGACGATCTGCATGCCGCGCTCGACACCGATCGCCAAGGTTTCGGCCACACAGGGCTATGGGGCTAACGTCGTCCTCTCCGGCTCCTGCTATGACGACGCCTATGCCAAGGCAATGAGCATTGTGGAGGAAACCGGCGCCACCTTGATTCATCCGTTTGATGACGAGGACGTCATCGCCAGGCAGGGTACCATCGGTCTGGAAATTCTGCGCGACCTTCCCGCTGTCGATGTCATTATGGTTCCCGCCGGCGGCGGCGGACTGCTGTCCGGCATCGCATCCTGCGTCAAGCAGATCAATCCGCGCATTCAGGTCATCGGTGTACAGGCAGAGGGAGCGCCCGCCATCGCATCATCCTTCCACCAGGACAGCATCCACGCCAGCACCTCGGTGCACACAATTGCCGACGGCATCGCTGTCAAATGCCCAGGCTCCGTCACCATGGAGCACATCAATACCTTTGTCGACGACATGATGACCGTCTCGGATTCCGACATCGCCTCGACGATCCTCCTGCTTCTCGAGCGCACCAAGCAGGTTGTAGAGCCGGCTGGTGCCGCGTCCCTCGCCGCTCTTCTGTCCGGCAAACGCGACTTCTCCGGCAAAAAAGTCTGCTGTGTCCTGTCCGGCGGCAACATTGACGTCAGCTTTATCCATCGTATCGTCGAAAAGGGCCTGGTCTCCCGCGGCCGCCACATGAAATTCTCCACCATTATGCCGGATGTCCCCGGCGCTCTGGAAAGCTTTGCCGCGATTATTGCCTCACAAAACGCCAACATCATCATGTTCCAGCACGACCGTGTCAACGCGAATCTGGACATCGACGAGGCAATTGTCCACGTTGTCTGTGAGGTCGGCGGCTTTGAGCACGGACAGGCACTCATCAAAGCCATCGAGTCCAAGGGATATCAGATACTTCTCAATGAATCGTAATCTGCCAAATATCACAACGAGACTGCTCTTCGAGGCAGTCTCGTTTTTTTACGCCATCACCGCGTCAGATTGCGAATCCACCGAAAGCTGTTGCAGTAGAGAAAGTTCGGAATGCATTTAATGATCTGATCGGATTTCAGAAGAAAAAACGTCAGCTCCAGCGGCCACCCGCGCACATAGGCACTATAGTATGCCAGCGGAACCGCAAACAGCCATACCGTCGCCCAATCCACCACCGGTGCAAATTTGGTATTTCCTCCTCCTGCGATAATACCACCTTCCACCGGATATTCATAGCATCCCGCGACAATAATAACACACAGGATCGTCATAAACTTGCGTGTCACCCGCATCGTTTCGGGGGACAAGGAGTACAGGCTCAAAATTGCGTCCCGGCACACGAACAGCGCCGCACCGCTGAGCAATCCAATCGACAGAAAAATCAGCTGCAGGACTCTGGTGTGTGAGCGAATCAGATCTTCTCTGCCGCGCCCCACCGTTTTTCCCGTGATGACCGACGCCGCATTCGCACACGACCATCCGGCGGCACAGAACAACTGATAAAAGACCGAGGCAACGCTATTTGCTGCAATGCCCACGCTGCTGGTATGTCCCAAAATTGCGGTCTGTGCCGCCTGCGAAATACCCCACAGCTCATAGCTGGCCACCAGCGGAATCGCAACGCGTATGTAGTCCCCGAGAAATGACGCGTCCGGCATCACCAGATGCCACAGCTTCATGTGGAGCTTGCGGTCAACCAGCAAGAGATACGCCAGCACCACGATCAATTCCACTGTTCGGCTGGTCAGCGTTGCAATCGCCGCGCCGCGGATCCCCAGCTCCGGTGCGCCGAAACGCCCAAAAATCAAAATACTGTTCAGGGTGGCGTTGATGACAATCGTACAGGCGGACATTACCATGCCAATTGCGGCTGTCTGCACACTCTGCAATGAGTATACCAGAAGCGACGAAATCGAAAACAGTACAAAGCTCCACCGAATCACTCCCAGATACTCCATGGCAGCGGCGAGAATGCGTTCATCACTGGAAAAAATGCTCAAAACCGCATGCGGCGCCACAGAACACAGCACAAAAAACAGCAACCCCGCCCCCACGGCAAACTTCAGTCCGACAGAAATGACACGCCGAATACTGTCAATCTGCTGCTTTCCCCAGTACTGTGCACCGAGCACCGTGACACCGGCTCCCATTCCTGCCGTCATGTTTTGCAGCATAAACTGAATCTGATTGACCACGGCAGCGCCGGTCATTGCCGTCTCACTGTATGTACCCAGCATAAAATTATCCACCAGATTCACCGTCAGCGTCAAAATTTGCTGCACGGCGACCGCAAACAACAGAGGAAAAAACTCCCGCAGCATGCGTCTGGTCTCCCTGATATGTGTCATCCTTCGTCCTCTCTTTTCTTACCGCCCGGAAAAGAACAACGGAGACCGGCAGAACATTCTGCCGGTCTGGGTCCCATACTCATCGGGCGCTGTCATCCGCAGTCGGATTGTTGCTTGTATTGGCGGTGTTGTTATTGGTACCGTTGGCGTTATTGGTATTGTTTGTGCCATTGTTGTTTGTTCTGTTTGCATTTGTCTTGTCATTGCCGGTACCGTCCGTCACGTCGTCCACGGCATTTCCTACACCATCGGCAACATCGTCCACCGCATTTTCTGCATCGTCGACCACATTGTTACCATTGGAATCATACCCGGAGCCGTCATTTCCTACAATACCGTCTCCATTCGGATCCGCAGAGCCAAATTCCGTTGTCGTCGTGTTTCCGTTCGTATTTCCTGTGTTGTCCGTCGCAGTGCTGCCGCAGCCCGCAAGCAGCGTCAGCATCAGCACCGTGAGCACAGCGATCATACTTCTTCGTTTCATCCGGTCATACCTCCTGTTTTGGTTTTCCTTAGTATGCCGGATTCCTTTGGTTTTATACCAGATGCATGTGCCTGATATGCACATCCAATACGGTAATAATGCCGCCGGTCAACAATCCCATCGGAATTGATGCAATCAACAACAGCGGAAGATAAGCGACAACCGTCACACTCTGCATAATGACAATGGCAGCGAGCACCTGCCCGACGTTGTGCATCGCCGCAGCGGCCGCACTGATTCCATACATGGAAAACCAACTGCCGCGTTTGGGAAGCAGCAGCCATGTCGTAAACAGCGCCAGCACACCGCCAAGCAGGCTGAACGCAAATGCAGTAATACTTCCGGCAAACACGGAGGCCAGCACAACACGACAAAACAAAATGCACAGTGCCTCTCTCGGCGTCAGAAACAGTAACGCAAACATCGTAACCACGTTGGCAAGTCCCAGCTTAATTCCCGGAATGGGAATCAGCAGTTCCAGCGGGAGCATCCGTTCCGCCAGTGAAAGCGCCAGTGCCAGCGCTGTGAGCACGCCGCACAGCGCAATTCGTTTGGATTTCTTCATTCCCTTCACCTCACTGCACGACCGCATCAATCCCGCTTCCGCCATCCTCTTCGTCTGCGCTGGTAATCTTGATCAGGACTCGCGCCGGCAAGCATACCGCAGTATCTCCTACTCCATCAACCCATCCCGTCCGTTCACAGGTATGATCTGCACACTGCGACCGGACAAACCGCATCCGCTTTCCGTCGATCTCAATCGTGCTGTCAACGCTCTCTCCGTGTACAACGATGGTATCCTGATAGTTGTCCTGCAGGACGATCCGCTTTACCAGTTCTCCGTTCTCCCAGATCTCTCCATAGACATGATCTGTCTGCATGACGGCAAATCGGAGCCAGATCAGACATGCTCCCGCGACAATCAACGCAAACAGCACAAAATCACCGGGTCGGAATCCAACGTTATTCTTCATACGTGTACTCCGTGTTCAACAGGGTAAAGCAGTCCTTCAGTCCATCTGTGACATGGATCGTCCGGTCGCTGCAGACAAACACCGCTTCCAGGCCCTGTTCCTCACAAAATGCCTCCGCCTGTTCATATCCCATGACAAACAATGCCGTCGTGAATGCATCCGCTTCGGTAGAGCAGTCCGACACCACCGTCACGCTGCGCAGGTCACTCTGCGCCGGATATCCTGTCTCCGTATCAAAAATATGACAGTAACGTACACCGTCCTGTTCAAAGTAGCGCTCATAGTCCCCACTGGTGACCACACTGGTATCACTCACCGACAGTTTACCCAGATAGTTCTCATTGCTGTCCGGATCTGCAATCGCCACATTCCAGTCCTTGCCGCCATCTTTTTGTCCAATCACATATACATTTCCTCCCAAAGCGACAATGCCGCTTGTGACGCCATAGTCCCGCAGCAGCTGCACCACATGGTCTGCCGCATAGCCCTTTCCGATTCCACCCAGATCCAGCTTCATTCCCGGTTGCATCGAAACCACCGTGCCATCCAGCTGAACCTTGGTATAATCCACCCGTTGTCGCGCTTTCGCAATGGCCGAGTCTTCCGGAATATGGGCGTTCTCCGACCCAATCTGCCACAGATCGGACAGCGGTGCCACCGTCGGATCAAAATATCCCTCCGAGCGCTCCGCCAGCTCCAACGCCTGCTGCACAATGTCTGCAGCCTGCTCCGACAACTCCGCGCTGCCGCTCTCATTCAGCGCATAGATCTGGCTGGCTTCGTTCGTCCGTGAGATCTCCCGCTCCAACTCATTAATATACTGGATGCATTCCGTTACCGCTTTTTTTGCCTTTCCCCCATGGGCTTCGATGCTCATGTAGGTATCCATCGCGTAGAACTCCTGCCTTACCTCCTGCTTTCCACAGCCGCACAACAGCACGGTGGTCAGGGAAGCTAAAATTAGCCAAAGCAAACTTCGTTTCATATCAGATCCTCCGAAATTCCAAACGCTATGGTTAGCATATCACAGCTTGTCTCCGGATTCAAGGAAAACCGACTGGATTCGAACAAAACAATCGTACTGCCACAAAACGTATTCTCCACGTATC
>CAYLXH010000077.1:0-10775 GCA_964387535.1 uncultured Butyricicoccus sp.
GGCAGTTGCCCGGCTTGATGTCCGCCTCAGCAGAGCAGACAACAACATCGCCAACGCGAAGGCCGGACGGAGCGATAATATATCTCTTCTCGCCATCCTCGTACTGAACGAGTGCGATGTTTGCAGAACGGTTCGGATCGTACTCGATGGTCAGAACGTTTGCGTTCATATCCATCTTGTCGCGCTTGAAGTCAATAATTCTGTACTTCTGCTTATTTCCGCCGCCGTGGTGACGGACGGTGATTCTGCCATAGCTGTTACGGCCGGAATTCTTCTTCTTCTTCTCCAGAAGGGACTTCTCCGGCTTGACCTTAGAGAGACCGCGATAATCCACAACGCTCATGTTGCGACGAGACGGTGTGTACGCATTAAAGGTCTTTATCGGCATTTCATTCAACTCCTTTGATAAATTTTAAGGTGTTGTGACTCTCGTCACTCTGTTTGGTTCCCTCGATCGGGATTAGATCATACCCTCAAAGATCTCGATCGGCTTGGAATCGGCAGTCAGGGTGACAATTGCCTTCTTCTTGGCCGGGGTCTTGCCGGTATGGACGCCCATTCTCTTCCACTTGCCCGGGAGCTTCACGGTGTGAACCGATGCAACCTTGACACCGAAGATCGTCTCAACGGCCTTCTTGATCTCAACCTTATTTGCAGAGGTCTCAACCTCAAACACATACTTGTTATCCGCGATGCCGGACATGGAACGCTCGGTGATAACCGGCTTTTTAACGATATCGTATACAGACTTCATTATGCGTATACCTCCTCGAGCTTAGCAACGGCTGCCTTGTCGATGATGAACTTATCCGCATTCAGAATGTCATATACATTCAGGGTGTTGACCGGAGTGGTGCGCACACCCGGGATGTTTGCGGCAGACTTGACAACGTTAACGCGAACCTCCGGGGTAACCACAAGGCTCTTGCCTGCACAATCCGCGTTCTTCAGGAATGCTACAAAGTTCTTTGTCTTGATCTCGCTCAGGTCGAGATTGTCAACAACAACAATCTCGCCGGCCTGAGCCTTGGCAGACAGCGCAGAGCGCATTGCCAGACGCTTGGTCTTCTTGTTGAGCGAGTAGTTGTAAGATCTCGGCTTCGGGCCGAGTGCGATACCGCCGTGGGTCCACTGCGGAGCGCGGATGGAGCCCTGACGAGCACGGCCGGTGCCCTTCTGTCTCCACGGCTTGATGCCGCCGCCCTTAACCTCAGAACGGGTCAGGGTGGACTGAGTGCCCTGTCTCTGGTTTGCAAGGTAATTCTTCACCGCTGCGTGCAGAACAACTTCGTTCGGCTCAATGCCGAATACGGCTGCGCTCAGTTCCATTTCGCCGGTCTTGGCGCCGGTCATATCATAAACTGCTACATTAGGCATGATTTATCCTCCTTCCCTTTCCTTAGGCGTTCTTAACAGTGTTCTTGAGGAACACGATTCCGCCCTTCGGTCCCGGGACGGCGCCGCGAACGGCGATCATGTTCAGTTCCGGATCGACCTTGACTACGTCAAGATTCTGTACGGTAACCTGCTCATTGCCCATCTGGCCAGGCATCATCTTGCCCTTGAAGATACGGGACGGATCCGAGCAGGAGCCCATGGAACCCTGGTGTCTGTGCATCGGGCCGGCACCATGGCTCATCGGGCTGCGGTGTGCGCCAAAGCGCTTGATGACGCCGGCATAGCCCTTGCCCTTGCTGATGCCCGTGATGTCAACGCAATCGCCTTCTGCGAATACGTCTGCCTTCAGAACGTCGCCCAGCGAGTATGCGGAGCAGTCGTCCAGACGGAATTCCTTCAGATACTTCTTTACCGCGTCGCCTGCCTTCTTCAGGTGGCCGAGCTGCGGCTTGTTGAGCTTGCGCTCACTAACGTCGGCGAAACCGAGCTGAACTGCGTTGTAGCCTTCCTTCTCCTCAGTCTTGAGCTGAGTGACGGAGCACGGGCCAGCTTCGATTACGGTAACCGGAATTACCTTGCCGTCAGCGTCGAAAATCTGGGTCATGCCGATTTTCTTGCCGATGATTGCCTTTTGCATTTGTTTTTCCTCCTTACAGGTTATTGGTTGATGCGCGGCTCCCGCTCACCAACTTGACCTTGCCGCTCTGCGCGGCCCAGGCTAATTAAAGCTTAATCTCAATCTCAACGCCAGCCGGCAGGTCGAGGGTCATAAGGGTCTCAACCGTGTTCTTGCCTGCGTTCATGATGTCGATCAGTCTCTTGTGGGTACGGCGCTCGAACTGCTCGCGGCTGTCCTTGTACTTGTGTACCGCACGAAGAATCGTGACGATTTCGCGCTCCGTCGGCAGCGGAATCGGTCCGGAAACCTTGGCGCCGGTGCGCTTTGCGGTCTCTACAATCTTCTCGGATGCCTGGTCGATCAGCGAATGATCGTACGCCTTCAGTCTGATTCTGATTTTCTCTGCGTTTGCCATTGTGTGTTTTCCTCCTCGAACACTACATTATAGTAATGTGTCCTCGCGTTCGGAGAGAAACTGCAACCCTTCCGTGTGTATCACTTCCAGGCATAAGAAAAACCGGGCAAAACAATCCTATGGTTTTACGATCCGGCTCATTTGCACAGTAGTGGTTCGTGATGTCGGCTGAACGGCATACTGCCGCCGTCAGTACCGAACTTACACAAGAACATGCCGTGATAAGTTAGCAGTTGTCTCAACCGCCCGATTGTCGGACTTACTCCACCGAAGTTACCTGCCGCAGCAGCAATCTCCAGCTTCATCGCCACCCGTTTACTCACGAGTGCTTTTATATGATACTACAATTTATCCCCAGTGTCAACAAAAAATATTCACTGTTTTCCTGGTTTTCCATTATTGTTTTTGTTCAATTTCCTATACGCCGCACATGCAGCGCCCGTCGAAGCCGGACGCTGCATTATGTTTCACTGATGACCACGAGCAGCCCGCTGGACGCATCTCCCGAGATCATGAGCCGATTATCATACACCGACCCGCTGGTATATCCGAAATCCTCCAACGTTTTTGCCAGCCGCTCCACCGCAGCCACATCGCTGTCCACCTCGTAAAATGCAACGCTGGACGTCTCATTGACGCCGATCTGCCGCGCCTCACTCGACAGCTCAGGCAGCCCACGCTTTCCGACTGCCGCGATGGCAAACGCATACGAATTAGTTGTCACACGCTCCGGCAGCTCCACCGACGCCAGATCAACAGAAAAATCCTCCGTCTCCGCTGCGTTCTTCGGCAAAATCGCATCGCGGTACGCATCACTGGAACGCGCAAACAAACCTCCCAGCGCTCCGCTGCAAATCATCATCACAAAAATACACGCTACAGCGATCAACGTAAACAGCGGGATATGCCTCCGGCGCTGCACTCCCAGCCGGGCGCGCTCCACGTGCAATTCAACGGCACTCAGGATATCCTCCTTCAAACTGTCCGGCATCTTATTGTCCATGCGGTGAGACAGTTCCCGTCCAATCCGCGTCAGGTTCTCGAGATATTCCGCACACGGCCTGCATTGCTGAATGTGATCAAGCAGTTCTGTCTTTTCCTCTTCGCTCACGCACTCATCTACATACCGGCTGCACAACTCATGGTATCGTTGTTCCTGCTTGCTGTGAATACGCCGTACCGGTCCCCCCACAGTCTGCAGCTCGCTCTGTACCACAAAATCACAGAGGTTGTTGCGCGCACGGGCCAGTCTCTGCTGGACGGTCGACTCATCCAGTTCCAAAATTTCGCCGATCACCTTGCTGTCCAGCCCGTTTAAATCGCGCAGCAGCACCAGCGCACGCTGCTGCCGCACCAGCCGCTGCAGCGCCTGCTGGATTTTCTGTTCCAGCGTCTGAAACTCCATGCGCCGCGTCCGATGCCGTCGCTGCCAGTCATTGCAGACATTCACTGCAATGCGCATCACCCATTCCTGCAGCGACGTCTCCGGCGCATCCGTCCCCAGCTGCGAGAACAGACGGACAAACACTTCGGTGGCCGCATCCTCCGCCTCCTGCGGACTGCCCAAAAACTGTAGACAATACTGATATACGGCCGTCTCAAATTGGTTTACAATGCGTTCCACCGCAGAGGTATCACCCGCCAGCAGACGGGTTACCACATGATTATCCTCCATCATTCCTGTCCTCCGCTATGCCGCGCGCCTGCTCCAACAGCCCGTCCAGCTGCTCCCACGATGTCATCGTCGAAATTGCCGCTTTGAGCCTTTTGGTGCCACGCACGCCCTTCAAATACCACACCAGATGCTTCCGTGCCTCCAGCATGGCGATATGTTCTCCTTTATTCTGCTTCGCCAACAGGATTTGACGGCGTGCCGTCTCCAGCCGCTCCGCAAGCGGCGGCAGCGGCGGAATCTCCCGCCCCTCATCCATGGCTTTGCACTGTGCAAACAGCCACGGATTTCCCAGCGCACCGCGTCCAATCATCACGCCATCGGCACCGGTCTCTTGGAGAATACGCCGGGCATCCTCTGCCGACGCCACATCCCCGTTGGCAATCACTGGGATGTGAAGCTCCTGTTTCACACGAGCAATGGCGTCCCAATCCGCTGCTCCGGCATACATCTGCGTCCGCGTCCGTCCGTGCAGCGTCACCGCTGCGGCTCCGCTGTCCTGCGCCATACGCGCAAAGCTCAGATAGTTCACGCTCTCCTCGTCCCATCCCTTGCGGAATTTCACCGTGACCGGAACCGAAACCGCACGGACTACCGCCTCGATGACCCGTGACGCCTGACGCACATCGCGCATCAGGGCGCTCCCATCTCCGCCGCGCACAATTTTTGGAGCAGGACACCCCATATTGATGTCCAGCAGGGCTGCTCCGGAAATCTCCAGCGCTTTCTGCGCTCCCTCCGCCATGCTGTCCGGTTCATGTCCGAAAATCTGAATCCAGCCCGGCTGTTCCTTCGGAGCCAGCTGCAGCAGCTTCCGCGTTTTTTTGTCCTGAAACAACAGCGCACGTGTCGAGATCATCTCACTCACCGTGAGTGCCGCGCCGCACTCCCGACAGATCTGCCGGAATGCACGGTCTGTCACTCCCGCCATCGGCGCCATGATAAACCGACCGTCCACACGAACGGTCCCTATTGTCAGCTCCGCCATCCGTTTACTCCCTGTTTGCATAGAATCGCTTTATTCTAGCACGATTGCTCTGGATTTTCAATGGTTCGGGCAAGACATGTCTTTCTCACGCGCTTCCCTCCAGTTTCTCCGAGGCAAACGTCACGGTCACTGCAATCCCTGCATCGCAGTCGCTCTGCCGGAAATCTGGAGACTGTGCCGAAGCACGTTCTCCGCCGATCCAGGTCCACAGCGGAATCTCCTGATCTGCCACAATCTCCTCTTCCGTTCCCACAAGATATTCTTCCAGCATGTCGCACTGGTTCATCTCTTGTTTCAACTGAAAATCCAGCTCCGCCTCACAGGAGCTCCAGCCGTCCCACTCACGTTGAATCCAGAATAGCTTACATGTGTCACCGACACATTGTACCGCAAGGGTACCTTCCTGCTCCTCCGATCCATTCACCGGGCTTTCACTTTGCGCAACCTCGTTCCAAGTTCCGTCCTCATAATGCCATGCTGTCATGACAATCGAAGCAATGCTGTCGTCAACTGCATAGGAAAAGAGATGGGTTTCCGGAGCAAACAGTGCGATTGCCTGACTGGTCTCCTCCCCCAATTGGCTCTGTCCAACCCACATCGTCTGCTTCTGCCCACCGCACGCGGCGAGCAGTACCGCAGCACCCGTCAGAAGCGCACACAAAGTACTCTTTCGTTTCATCTTCTTTCCCCTCCCGATTCAGATTACACAAACAGCCATCCGGCGAAGTATCCCAATCCGATTCCGATGGCGTTGTACGCCGCAACCCCGGCCGCCGTGCCCAGCAAATAGTTGCGTATCGGCATGCGGGAGATTCCGGCAAACAGCGAGCCCAGTGTGCGGACAACCGGCACCATCCGGCAAACGAACATTGTCCACCAGCTGCCGTCGTGAATACGCTGGATATAATGTTCCAGCTTCTCTCCCCGTCTGCCGCTGTGCTTATGCAGCCAGTGCTCCAACGCTGTCCCACCCAACGCACCGATACAATACAATATGATGCATCCAAGCATCGCACCGATCAGCATCGCTGTATAGATCATCAGCGCGCGCAATAGGCTGCCGGTTCCCGCAGCAAGCATACCCGCCGCGGGCAAAATGACACCGGCCGGCATCCCCGGACAATTCATTGCCTCCAGCAGCGCCAGTACAAACAGCACCTGTACGCCATACTGTTCAAACATCTGCATTGCCTCTGCAATCGTCATTCTGATTCCCTCAGCCTCCCTGTCTCCGTCCGGTCGGACGGTCGATTCCACTGCATTCACCATTTCGTCTTTCTTTTTTCATCATATCCCCATTTTCGAGCGACTTCAACCAAATTTTGAATTTTTACACACTATTCATAGTTGTTTACAGTTTCGTAAAACGGCTCCAGGGGCGGCCATACGCCCCCGCATATGACCGCCCCTGTCTCTATAAAAACACCCATGTCGGATGAGTTCCGCCTATCGCTTGTCCAAAAAAATTACGGCCGCCGTCATGTCGTCCGGTGCCCCGCGCGCGGAAGCCTCCAATACCAACCGCGCCGCCAGCTCTCTCGCACTCAGATGCATACTCTGTGTCAGCATTTCCTCGATCCACACTGACGACTTTCCTCCGGCATCCAGCACGCCGTCACTGACCATAACCACGGCATCTCCATCCGCCATCCGGAACTTGGTGACATCCATCTCTCCGGATTCCTCCAGCCCAGCCGGCAGCGTCGATGCCACAATCTTACGGATCCGGACCGTTCCTTCACTGTCCAGGACGCGGAGATAGGTGGGCGCTGCACCGCATTTGACCGACTGTGCCATTCCGGTAAACAAGTCAATTGTACTCACGTCCAGTGTCGCAAACGAATTGCCCTGTGTGCGCAGCTTGAGTGCCGGTCCGATCGTCCTCACGGCATCCACCGCATTGATGCCCGCCCGCAGGAACCGTTCCGTCATCCGTACCACCGCCGTGGATTCCTCCGCCGCCTTGGCTCCGCTTCCCATTCCATCTGATAGCACGGCACACGCGACGCCATCCTCCGTCGTAAACCAGCTCACCGTATCTCCTGAGGTCGACTCTCCCTCTCTGGTTTTGATACCAATGCCCACTGTGATTCGGTACGGCTCCTGTTCCCGAAACAGCAGGCTGGTTCCTCCCGGTCCGCTGCTCTGCTCCGGTCCGCTCAGGCGAACCCCCATCAGCGCACTCAGTCCCGATAAAAACCCATCTCGATTCTGGACAATACGACTGATGCAGCTGCCGGACAGTTCAAAATGCATCCGTCCACTGTGGTCTTTCCACGCAGCTGCCGTCCGAACCCGGCCAAACGCCTCCGCATACTGCCGCAGCTCTTTTTCCCGTGAAGGCATCGCTTCCGGTCCGGTGCTCATGCGCTCTCCCACCTGCCGCAGCACCCCTGTCACGCCGGCATACTGCTGTGCAATCAGCTTGCGCCCCAGTTCGCTCTTCCGAACATTCTGTCTGCGCTGATACAGCGCATCCATTCCTTCATTCACGGCCAGAATAAAATCCGAAAACCGGAGGCACTGCGCCGCAAAATGCCCCGGAAAATCCGCCGGCTGCACATGCCCCGTTCGCAGCAGCTGCCCGGAAATTGAATCCAACGTATGTATCGTCGCCAGCTTGTCCCGCTCCCAGCAGGTCTGGCGCGCACTGCACCGGCGGCACACGCGGTCTGCCGTCCGATCAAACACAGCCCCCAAATCACTGTCCTCTTTTCGGCGCAGAACGCCGCGGGTCAATGCCTCGTACATCTCTGCAAAAGCATCTGCCGCGGTCGCCGCATATCGGTTTGCCATCCGGCACACCCGCGCCGCATAGTCCGTCGGTTCCGGGTCGCCCGGAAGCAGCATGTCTCGAATCCGCCGCCAAATGCGATCCGGTATCGACAGGAACAATCCCGCTGCAATTGCCGCTTCACACAAACTATATGGCCGAAAGCTGTCTTCCAGCAGCCCTGCCGTTCCGGTTGCCAGCAAAAAGATCACCGCAAACAGTACCCGTCCGCCGCGCGTAAAAAATCCGGCGATCATACCCGCAAATGCATACACTCCCGCATACAGCCACCCGGCGTTCGCCGCCGCATCCATCGCAATTCCCATCCCCGCCCCCTGTGCGGCTCCATACGAAAATCCATTGAGATATGCGACTCCCATCACGGTCAGCAGCGCCGCGATACGCGCTGGAGAAAACAGATTCCACAGCAGCAGCGGCTGCAATACAACCAGAATGCTCGCCGTCAGCACCATAATTCCGCCAAAGCGCAGATTCTGTGATACAATCCGGCGACTATATGCCGCCAGATAAAAATACGCCGCTCCTCCGGCCAGCGCCATCTCCAGCCCAAATTCCAGCAGAGCCGGAATGGAAAAATTCGCTCCGGTCAAAAACAAGAATCCGGTGATTCCCACCGAGGCTGCCGCCGTCAGCGGCAGAAACCACGCCCGTTCCAGCATTCCCAACCCGGAGAACACTGTTGCCACGGTCATGACAATGAGCGACGCCCCGGCATATTTTACGCCCTCTGCCCCTGGAAAGCGTAAAAGATACCCGCAAAACGTGCCGAGCACTGCACCAAATCCACTCCCAAAGCTGCAGCACGCCGCAGCGTACGCCACGCCAAATGGCGCACAGGATGTCAGCACCTGCGCCCGCGACAGCAGCGCCGCCATGCCAAAATGAAACAGTACCCGTGCTGCATTTCGCGTCCGCTCATTGGCAAAGAGTTTCTTTTTTATCGTCTGCTTGTCCGCCATTCTTCCGCCCCTCCCGTCAATGAAACCATTATAGAAGATCTCGCGCGTGAAATTTGGCGAATTCGGAAACCCCACTGTATTTTGCAAAAAGAGTCCTTACCCATGTTGTCAAGGACTTCCTCCATGCAAAAAAGCACAAGCGGCAGCCGATACACGCTCGGCTGCCGCTGTTCTATCCCTTTGTTCTCGTGCTACTTTGTGTTCATGAGTGTATCACTTCTTCCGCCATCGCAAGCAGCTCTTCCGCCGACAGCGCGCCATCCATCTGCATCAAACTGTAATGCCGGTCACCGACACTCCAGCTCACACACTGGACTTGCTGTTCTGAGATCTCATCGGAACCGTAGCTGAAGATCACGTCCCCACTCTCCTCCAGCCGTTTTTCCTCCGCTGTCAGCTGATAATCCGCCGGCACGAACCGATACGTATCACTGGAATAATACAGGTCAATGCCGTCCACAGTCTCTGCGACGGTGCTCGATTGCTCTTCCTGTGTCTCGGAGGCATACTTTTCCTGAGAAAAGAACACGGTATCCCCATCCTTTTGATATCTCAAATGCAGGGAACGGAAGCGTTCTACCACCGTACCGGAATCATTTTCCAAGCGATTGTTTCCTACACTGCCCTCTTTAAACGCATATCCATTGGAAAACTGCTCCAACAGAATCGGTGCATATCCAATGTCCTTCTCACATTGTTCTGCCGTCGGAAGGCTCGTATACTCCGGTTTTTCGCTGCTACTGACAATCCAGCTGGTCACCAAACCGCTCACTGCAAACGCAGTAATACTCATCACCACAACCACGGCTGCCGCCGTCAGTACCATCTTTTTCTTCCACATCATACAACCACTCCTGTTCGATTGGTTTGCCCGCATGACCTTCCCGAGCACACGCTCTTTTCGTTCCTCGGAAAGCTCAATGGTGTTGACAGCGTTGATATATTCCTCTGTCTTCATCTCTACCCCTCCTCTTCCAACTCCAGCTTCAATCGTTCCCGGCCATACTGCAGTCGCTTGCGCACTGCCCCCGGCGAAATAGACAACATCTTCGCAATTTCTTTGGTCGAATATCCCTCGATATAGTACAGGTGAATCACCGTCTTATACTTACCGGGCAGGCGCATCACATCCTCCAGAATGCGAGCATCGTGTTCTTCGGCACAGAGGTCACGAAGATCATCCAAATTAACATACGTATTTCTTCGGCGAAAGCGGCACATATCCTTGCAGACATTCGTCGCAACCCGCAGCAGCCATGCTTTTCTGTGCTCCTCGCTGCCAAAGCGCTGTGGCTTGGAAAGATAGCGCAGCATGGTCTCTGACAACGCATCCTCTGCATCGGCAGAGTTTCCCAGAATCGTAAGGCATAGTCGAAACAGCATCGCAGAATAGGTATCCATCACTGTCTTGATCTCTTCTTCCGTCGGCCGTCCGGAATACTGTGACATCTTCTGTTACCTCCTTTCAATAATAACACGTTTCTTCCCACCCAATTGTGATACCAAAATCTTTTTCTGTCGTACTTTTCTCTGAATCACTTTGTCACTCTTCCAAAGACAGCATATCATATCCTCGCAAATAAAAAAGCATCGGATAACCGATGCTTCTTGTCCGTGAGCGTACCGTGCTAAACCCTGTGACCCTCTGCCGGTTGGTAATTGCGAGCACAGGCAACCGTTCCGTACAGATAAAAAAAGACATCGGATAAACCGATGTCTTTCTTGGTGGAAGTTACAGGACTCGAACCTGTGACCCTCTGCCGGTTGGTAATTGCGAGCACAGACAACTGTTCCGTACAGAACCGATACCATACAGATAAAAAAAAAGACATCGGATAAACCGATGTCTTTCTTGGTGGAAGTTACAGGGCTCGAACCTGTGACCCTCTGCTTGTAAGGCAGATGCTCTCCCAGCTGAGCTAAACTTCCG
>CAYLXH010000078.1:0-9201 GCA_964387535.1 uncultured Butyricicoccus sp.
TCCGACGACCTTTATCTTTGGCGCCAAGGCCGCTCCTGGTTATGCACGTGCAAAGGGCATTATCAAGCTGATCAATGAAATCGCGCGCGTGGTCGAAGAGGACTCCGAGGTACGCGACAAGATTCGCGTCATCTTTGCGTCCAACTACAATGTTTCGTACGGTGAGAAGTTGTTTGCTGCCGCCAATGTATCGGAGCAGATTTCTACGGCCGGTAAGGAAGCATCCGGCACAGGCAACATGAAGTTCATGATGAACGGTGCGGTTACGCTGGGAACGCTGGACGGCGCCAATGTCGAGATCTTTGAAGAGGCCGGCGAGGAGAACAACTATCGCTTCGGTGGAACAGTGGAAGAACTGGAGTACCAGGAGCATCATGATTATATCCCATATCATATTTACGATGGTGATCCGAAGATCAAGCGAGTGATGGAATCTCTGGTCAATGGAATGCTGGATGATGATGGTACCGGCCTGTTCCGCGAACTGTATGATTCGTTGATTCATAAGGTGGACTGGGCGCAGATTCATCCGGATCAGTACTTCCTGATGTATGACTTCAAGAGCTATGTGGAAGCAAAGCTGCGGTATAATCGGGATTATAAGGATAAATATGGGTTTGCAAAGAAGTGCTGGATTAACATTTGTAACTCCGGCAAGTTCTCGTCGGACCGCACGATCCGTGATTATGCCAATGAGATCTGGCATATTGATCCCATTGAATTTGAATAATCAGGACTATTGCAACGTATCGTAATGTACGCTGGCATTGCACGATTTCGTGCAGTGCCAGTTTTATGCACCAGAATTGCCAAAAATTACAATTTTTGAGAAGGTAAGGCATGGATTATGGAGACAGCAAGGAGTTCATTGAATACAGTTCGAAAAAACTTTGATGCCATTGATATTTGTAAACTGGTTGCGGCACTGTTTGTTGTGGGAATTCACTCCTCTCCGCTTGATTCGTTTAATACAATGGCAAATTATGCTATTTTTGAGTGCATTTCGCGATTTGCAGTACCATTTTTCTTCGTTTCGTCTGCGTTTTTCTTTTTTCGGGGAGGTGTAGATGGCAAAAAACTGAAGCATTATGAGCAGCGGATGCTGATTTTGTATGCTATTTGGTATGTTTTAGCGTTTCCGGTTACGTTTATGCGCAAGTACTTCGTATTTTTTTCGGAGTATCCATTGCCGGTTGCGATTTGGAAATCGCTGCGTGGCCTGTTGTTTGCATCCAGCTTCCGTGGTTCGTGGTTCTTGTCCGGTTCGATGTTCTGCGCAGCCGTCATTTATTTTTTGAGCAAGAAACTGACCACAAAGCAGATTATGAAGATTGGTGTCGTATTTTACGCGTTCTGTGTGCTGACCAGTACCTATGGCAATCTGATTTATTGGGCTGGATTGGGGGAAATTTACGATACGTTCCTGTTTTATTTCGCGCATCCGTATACCAGTATTATCACGGGACTACTGTATTTTGCGATTGGCAAGTATTTTGCGGAACACGAACAGGAGATCACCGCACGCGATCCGAGAAAGTATGCGCTGCTCAGCCTGATTACGCTGCTGGCGATGATTGCAGAGGGGATGATCGCCAAGCGATTGGGGCTGGTTGTTTCTTCGGACTGCTTGATTATGCTGATTCCCAATGTATGGTGCCTGATGACACTGGTTCTGTGCGTGCCGGTACAGTTCAAATATGTCAGAGAAATTCGTGCGAGTGGCGTCATCGTGTTTTTTGCGCATTTCAGCATCCTGTATGCGTTTCAGCTGCTGGATCAATATGCTGGCTTGCATATTGACACGTTTACGCGCTATCTGATGATTTTGTTGATTTCGTTCAGCTTTGCCCGATTTGTTTTAAAAATGGAGAATAAATCGCATTGGCGATGGATGAAGTATCTGCATTAAATGAAAAGAACTCTCTGAGAGTGTGCTCTCAGAGAGTTCTTTTCTTATGTCATGCGGTTTGAAAAGAGAGATTGGCTGAGACACAAAAGTCTCGATGGGAAGCTCGAAATCTTGCAGGGGATATGGTATACTACATTTGTACTATCTGTTTGATTGTGAGGGAGAAATACCGTTAAAAATGCAGAAGGAGGAGAGGGACATGCTTCCTCGGGAACTGTTGGTTAATCGCGAGCTGAGCTGGCTGGAATTTAATAAACGAGTGCTGATGGAGGCACTGCGTCCGGAAGTACCACTTCTGGAACGATTGAAATTTGTTGCCATCTATTTTTCCAATCTGGATGAGTTCTTTATGGTGCGCATGGGGGCGATGACGGATCAGAGTATCACCAATCCGGATAAACTGGATGACAAGACAGGATGGACAGCGGCGCAGCAGATTTCTCAGGTATTACAGACCCTGCATTCGCAGTATCCTCTTGGAGAGGAAATATTTGATAAACTGAAGGCAGAGCTGTGTGAGCACGGAGTGGATTTCGTGGATTGTTCTGCACCGATGACAAAAAGGGAAGAGGAATTTGCAGAAAATTGTTTTTCCAATGAAATTGCACCGTTTTTGTCGCCACAAATTGTGGACCATAATCACCCGTTTCCGTTTTTGAATAATAAAGAGAAGTATGTGATTGCAGCGATCACAACCAAAGGCGGAAAGGATAAAATTGGTGTCGTCCCATTGGGCCATTTGCCGGATTACTTCGCGGTGACGATGGATGGGCGGACGAAAGTATTGTTCGCCAGTGATATTGTGGAGAGGTATAGTTCCAAAGTATTCCAGAAAAAAAGAATTGCGCAGGTACTTACCATACGTGTGACACGTAATGCAGATCTTTCCGCAGATGATGTATTTGTTGCGGAAGGATTGGATTTTCGTGCCGTAATGCGGGATATGCTGAAAAAACGTCGAAAATTGTTTGCCGTGCGGATGCAGGTATCCTGTAAGCCGCTCAAGCGCCTGGGAGAAGAGCTTTGCAGGCAGCTCCGGCTGAGTCGTGAGAGCGTATTTGTGCAGAGTATCCCGCTGGACTTTCACTTTGGAATGACATTGGGCAACGCACTCAGCGACGATGCTTCGATGAAGTATCCCGAACAAAAACCGTTCTTGCCTTCGATATATCGAGGAAAGAAAACCATGCGGGAGATCGCGGAAAAGGAGTGCCTGTTGGTGTACCCATATCACAGCTATACGCCATTTTTAAACCTGCTGTACGAGGCTGCGGAGGACCCGGATGTTATTTCGATCAAGATCTCTCTCTATCGTTTGGCAAAGCACAGTAAGGTGGTCTCTGCACTGTGCCGTGCAGCGGAAAAAGGGAAAGATGTTCTGGTCATGATGGAACTGCGGGCGCGGTTTGATGAACAGAGCAATTTGGATTATTCAAAGATTCTGGAAGAAGCAGGATGTCGGATGATTTATGGGCTGAACGACTACAAGATCCATGCAAAACTCTGTCTGATTACGCGTCAAGTAAATGGAGAAGTCCAGTACACAACGCAGATTGGAACGGGAAATTATAATGAAAAGACGGCAGAAGAGTATGTTGACCTGTCGTTTCTTACGAATGATTTGGAGATTGGTGCAGAAGCATCCCGTTTTTTTCATCTTTTGAGTATTGATGAGACTGTAGAACAGACCCGCAGCCTGTGGATTGCACCCCATTGTTTCCGTACGAAAGTCATTGAACTGATTGAACAGGAGATTGCTGTGCAGAAACAGGGAGGGAACGGACAAATTACGATCAAAGTAAATGCCATGAATGATATGGAAATCATGGAGAAATTGGTGGAAGCGTCGCAGGCGGGCGTTTCCGTTATGCTGTATGTACGTGGAATTTGCTGTTTGCGCCCGGGTGTTGCAGGATTCACCGATCATATCGAAATTCGGGCGATTGTCGGACGGTATCTGGAGCACCCACGAATTTATATCTTTGGGGAAGGAGAGCGACAGCAGATTTTTCTGGGATCGGGTGATCTTTTGGACCGCAATACGAGACGACGAGTCGAGTTGCTTGTCCAGCCGAAGTCCTCACAGGTGCGCGGTGAGCTGCTGCATTTGATGGACCTGCAACGCAGGGATACCGCCCAGACCTGGCGCATGAAGAAGGACGGCTCCTATGAACGCATGCATCATGAGAAGTATCGGAGTGCCCAGGAGGAGCTGCGTTGCTATTTGGAGGACCTGAGTTTCTGACATGATGGGGGTATTGTGCACGGTTGTGAGATAAGAAACAGATCTCAGCAGGATTTTGAATACGTTTATGCGAAAGACCTTGACACCAGAGCAATTCGGCGTAAACTAAATAAAGATAGTATTTACTCAATTTGGAGGAGATTAATGTTGAAGAAACGAGTGGCAGCATTTGTTTTGGCGCTTGGGTTGCTGGGTGGCTGTACTCCGGCTCAACAGGGGAATACAGAAGGGAGCGGCCCCTTAATTTCGGAACCCGTGTCACAGGGGGAGAGTCAGAAAGCAGAAATGACGGTACTGTCTGAGTATGTTTCGAAGGGGACAACGATTGTCGACGCGGCAGAAAAGGATGCTTTTGACGGTTCTGTGGTTCCGGTGTCAGTCGGGAACTCGTATGCTGCTGCTGACAGCAGTGGTATTCCGGTGACGGATACGATTTACGATCGCGTAAAAGCGTTGCCGACAGAAGAGAAAACAATATGGATCTTTTACCGGGGAGAGGAACAGACCTGTATTAGTGACCAGGGAGTTGTTTTGCTGGAACGAACTGGTGGAACCATATCGCTATGTGGTGAAACATATCTTGTGTGGAAGGCAGAGGATGGGACGAGTGAAGTATTTGCATTGGATGGAACTCTCCTGGCGGCCTTGGATGGAAAAGTAAAATCCTGTGATGGAGGAATTCTGGTTTCGAAAGGTCAGGACGTATGGTATTTGACGGATACCAAGACCTGGGTTACCAAAGAAGTTTCTGGCGTAGAAAATGTGACCCCATTTTACAAAGGATGCGCGACGGTTCAGATTTCGAAAAAATCTTGGGGACTGATTGATGAGGAAGGTTCTATCACCGTGCTCTCGGACATCAGCTGGATGGACCGGGTTCGTGGCAATTACATTCTGGCAAAGAATGAATCGGAAGCCTATGGTGTTGTCACGACAGAGGGAAAAGAGGCGGTTCCATTTTCGTATGTGGATGCGCAGGCGTGTAGCGAAGATGTGCCGATTTATCAGCTTTGGACAGAAGACGGAAACTGCTCGGTGCGCAATGTCAAAACAGATCAGACAATACGGCTGCCTGATTCGTTTGACGGGGAAGCACTGACCATATGGCCGGATAATTATTTCAGTTTCACGCAGGATGATGGTACGATTGTGCTGTTTGATGATCTGGGAACGATAGAACTGGATGTGGGCACGGAGCTGACAATGCATCATAGTGAAGACGTGCTTGTGGCTTGTGATGGGGAGACTGTGACATTGATCTCTCTGAATGATGGAACGATGACAAAAAAGCAGGATGGAATTTATGTGAAGAATAAGGGGATGTCCAAAGGCCAGACCGATTATCTAACGGTTTCGGATCCGGAGACCGGACTGCAAGGAATCTGGGATACGAATGGGAGAGAAATTCTTCCGATGGAATATGATCAGATTTGTGCGACAGGCAATGGGTTGTTTGCTGCAAAGCAGGGCGATGGCTGTGGCCTGGTAAATAGTAAGGGAAAGTGGACAGTGTACATGGCAGAAGCGTGATGCATAACGGGGCAGAGGATAGATGGAACTTTTTTGAGGGAAATACTTCTTGACAGTAAAATCACCCCGTGGTATTATAGCTGTAATGAACAAAGGTGTTCTGTGATTTTCACAGAGCACCTTTCTTTTTTTGCCTCTGACGCGGCTGTCGTTATTGGGAGGCTGGATATATGGTATTAGGAGGTGATCCTTGTTGCACATTATGGAGACAAATGACTGGGTTGTATTTAATAATATTACCTGTCAAATTCATAGAATTCCGGATTTTGATGAAATGTGCCGCAACTTTTTACAACAGGTGCGGCTTCTGGTAGATTTTGATGCCGCTGTTTTTTACTATTCTGATTGCCCAAGCTTGCCGCAGATGAAGCATGTGGTGTGTTATCAGTACAGTGAAGAAGCTGCACAGGATTATTTGGAACACTATCAGGAAAGCGATTACAGCCGCGGTCTGTTGTTAGGCGGAAAGAAAATGGTTTATCGGGAAAGCGATGTTTTCTCGGATGAGGAACGCATGGAGACAGCGTATTACAAACGCTTTTGCCGAGACCAAGGCTATCATTACAACGTTCATATTCTTCCGGCAGAGAATGGAAGGGTTCTGGCCAAGATTTCTTTTTATCGTCGGTGTGGTCAACCGGATTTTGTATACGACGATCTGTTTTTGCTGGACATGTTCCAGGAGCATCTGGCCTTGCGGATTCAGAAAACATATGAAGAGGTGAAGCATCGCCATGATAAGCTCAGCGTAACGGAATGTGAGAAAAAATTTCATTTGACAACGCGGGAAACAACAATTCTGGGCCTGCTGGTTCAGGGCCTTCCGAATGACCAAATCTGTGAGCAGCTGACGATTACCAACAATACGCTCAAAAAGCATATTTTAAATCTCTATAAAAAAATGTCGATTCGCAACCGAACACAGCTATTCAAACTGGTTCGGGAATATGCCGATTGACAAAATAAAACGACGGGAAGTCCCGTCGTTTTTGAGCTGATCACAGGAAACTTATAAGTTCAGCTTGCTGACTGCTTCGTGAAGGGTTCTGGCGGAAGAACGAAGCTGATCCTCTTCCTCTGGACTCAAGGGAATATCCAGAATGGTTTCGATTCCCTCACGGCCAACGACGCAGGGAAGTCCGATGCAGACATTATCCAGGCCATAATGTCCGTTTGCGTAAACTGAGACCGGAAGAACGCTGCGTTCGTTTCGTACGATGCAGGTGGCAATGCGGAGCACAGACATGGCGATTCCATAGTAGGTGGCCCCTTTTCCTTGAATGATCTCGTAGGCAGCGCCGCGGACGGATTCAAACAGAGCATGATAGTCCGGTTGAATCCCTCGTCCCGCACAGTAATCGTCCAGATCAATGCCGGAGATGTTGGCACTGGACCAAACGGGCAGCTCGCTGTCGCCGTGTTCGCCAATAATGAATGCGTGGACATTGCGGCCATCGACACCCAATTCACAGCCCAGCAGATACTTGAGGCGGGCGGTATCCAATACGGTGCCGGAGCCGATGACACGGGAAAACGGGAAGCCGGAGAGTTGACGGGCGATGTCGGTGAGAAGATCGACGGGGTTAGAGACGACCAACAGAATGGTTTCGGGGCAAACGCGAACCACTTCATTGATAATAGAACGCAGAACTGCGGCATTTCGTTCCAGAAGCTGCAGACGGCTTTCTCCCGGCTTTTGATTGACTCCTGCGGAAATGATGACAAGCGCAGCGTGTTCCAGATCACGATAGGTTCCGCTGCGCACGCGGCAGGGCTGGGAGAACGCAATGCTGTGACTGATGTCCATCGCTTCGCCTTTGGCGCGGCGTTGATCAAGATCAATGAGTACCAGGTCGGAAAAAATACCATGGGTTGCCAATGTGTATGCACAGGAAGCGCCAACCCCGCCGCAGCCGATGATGGCGCATTTCTGATAGTCAATCATATGGGTACCTCCATTGTTTTTTCTCAGCGTTCCCGAAAACAGAGCACAATATGCGCGTCGCGGGGAGAGAGCAGGAGGTATCGTTGAGAACACGTTTTTGTGGAAGCCCGGTGAAGTGTCGATTTTTGCAAGTAGCGAGGAGACGAAATTTCAAAAAATAGGCGATTCGAAGGATAAACTACGCAAAAATAATTAAAATTTGGGAGAAGAAGAATGAAAAAATTCTTTACAATCGAGAAAAATGGGTGTATAGTGTAAGAGAACTCAAAATAAATAGAAGAAAGGGTTATGTGAATGAGTACAGCAAAATTCAATCACCCCGTTCAATCCCCCGGACTGTACCAACCGGAATTTGAACATGATAACTGCGGCATTGGCGCCGTCGTTAACATCAAGGGTATCAAGTCTCACGAAACGGTTGAGAACGCACTGAAAATTGTTGAAAATCTTGAACATAGAGCTGGCAAAGATGCCGAAGGCAAAACAGGTGATGGTGTAGGAATCCTGCTACAGGTTTCCCACAGATTCTTCTCCAAAACCTGTCAAGCCTCCGGCATCTTTTTAGGTTCTGAGAGAGAATATGGCATTGGCATGTTTTTCTTCCCGAACGATGAACTGAAAAGAAACCAGGCCAAAAAGATGTTTGAGATTATCGTCCAGAAGGAAGGGCTTAAGTTCCTGGGATGGAGAGAAGTACCGGTGGTTCCGGAAGTTCTGGGACAGCGAGCTCTGGAATGTATGCCGTGTATTATGCAGGGCTTTGTCGAAAAGCCGAAGGACATTCCGAAGGGACTGGAGTTTGACCGCAAGCTGTATGTCATTCGGCGGGTATTTGAACATAGTAACGAGAACTCCTATGTTGTATCTCTGTCCAGCCGCACGATTGTATACAAAGGCATGTTCCTGGTTGGACAGCTTCGCACCTTCTTCACGGATCTTCAGGATCCGGATTATGAATCGGCGATGGCAATCGTTCATTCCCGCTTTAGTACGAATACCAATCCGAGCTGGGAACGTGCACACCCCAACCGTTTCATTGTCCACAACGGAGAGATCAACACCATCCGTGGCAATGCAGATAAGATGCTGGCACGCGAAGAGACCATGGCGTCGGATTATTTCCAGGGCCAGCTTCAGAAGGTTTTGCCGGTGATCAACGCATCCGGTTCGGATTCGGCGCGGTTGGATAATACGCTGGAATTTCTGGTCATGAATGGGATGGAACTGCCGCTGGCTGTGATGATCATGATTCCGGAGCCATGGGCCAATAATCACACAATGAGTCAGCACCGCCGCGATTTTTACCAGTATTATGCGACGATGATGGAGCCGTGGGATGGCCCGGCATCCATATTATTCAGTGATGGCGACCAGGTTGGCGCCGTGTTGGATCGAAACGGCCTGCGTCCGTCGCGGTACTATATCACAGATGACGACTATCTGATCCTCTCTTCGGAGGTTGGTGTGTTGGATCTGGATCCATCGCATATTGTGCTGAAGGAACGGCTGCATCCAGGCAAGATGCTCCTGGTCGATACCGTTGAGGGCAGAGTCATTGATGATGATGAGCTG
>CAYLXH010000078.1:9211-10566 GCA_964387535.1 uncultured Butyricicoccus sp.
TTGACAGCCATATGCTGTCGCTGCGTGACATTAAAATTCCGAATAAAGCGGTTGAGGAATACAGCGATGAAGAGCGCTCCAAGCTGCAGAAGGCCTTCGGCTATACGTTTGAAGAGTACCGGACGTCGATTTTGACGATGGCCCGCACCGGTTCGGAGGGAACTGGCGCTATGGGCATTGATACGCCGCTTGCCGTTCTGTCGGATCAGAAATCGCCGTTGTTCAGCTACTTCAAACAGCTGTTTGCACAGGTTACGAATCCTCCGATTGATGCCATCCGTGAGAAGATTGTCACCTCGACGACGGTGTATGCGGGCAAGGACGGCAACCTGCTTCAGGAACAGCCGGAAAACTGCCAGGTTTTGAAGATTGACAATCCGATTCTGACGAACACGGATATGCTGAAAATCAAGAATATGAAGGCAGAGGGCTTTAAGGTCGCTGAAGTCCCGATTACGTATTATAAAAACACGAGCCTGGAAAAGGCAATTGATTATCTGTTTGTGGAAGTTGACCGTGCACATCGAGAGGGAGCGAATATCCTGGTTCTGACCGACCGTGGTGTCGATGAATATCGAGTTGCAATCCCGTCTCTGCTGGCAGTTTCTGCCGTACATCAGCATCTGGTCAAGACGAAGAAAAGAACGTCGCTTGCGATTATTCTGGAATCGGCCGAGCCGCGTGAGGTACATCACTTTGCCACACTGCTTGGTTATGGTGCCAGTGCTATCAACCCATATTTGGCGTTGGATACCATTCATCAGCTGATTAACACTGGCATGTTGGAAAAGGATTACTATGCTGCGGTCAACGATTATGCGGGAGCAATCCTGAGCGGCATTGTCAAGATTGCCTCAAAGATGGGAATTTCGACGATCCAGTCGTATCAGGGATCGCAGATTTTTGAAGCGATTGGCATTGATCAGTCCGTGATTGACAAGTATTTCACCGGTACGGTCAGCCGTGTCGGCGGCATTACCATGAAGGATATTGAGGAACAGGTGGATGAACTGCACACCGCAGCCTTTGATCCTCTGGGTCTGGATGTCGATGAGACGCTGTACAGCATTGGCCGCCATAAGATGCGCAGCGCTGGTGAAGAGCATCGGTATAACCCACAGACTATTCATCTGCTGCAGCAGTCAACCTGGCGCGGAGATTATGCGATGTTTAAGCAGTATACGCAGTTAATCGACCGCGAGAACAGCGGATATCTCCGCAGCCTGATGGATTTCAACTATCCGGAGGACGGCGGCATTCCCATTGATCAGGTCGAGAGCGTCGATTCGATTGTCACCCGATTCAAGACCGGTGCTATGTCGTACGGTTCGATTTCGCAGGAGGCACATGAGACG
>CAYLXH010000079.1:0-10417 GCA_964387535.1 uncultured Butyricicoccus sp.
TCAGGTGCTAGTCTTCGCAAGGAGGTGGGGGTTCAAGTCCCCCCATCTGCACCAAAAACACACAACCAATCGGTTGTGTGTTTTTTTCGTAGTTCGGATTAAACCCTCAAAGAAACCTTCCTCTCCAAATATCAGCAACAAAACAGGGCAACGCCACAGGCGTTGCCCTTTCTTATTCCCGTTCTGCGGCATGCAGAATCTGCGGCGGGAGCACCAAATCATGGGTCGGAACCCGTTCCCACGAAAAATCCTCCGCCAGCTCTGCCAGCGTCACCGGCTGCGCACTCCGGCGCAGACCGCACGCCTGTGCCAGCATCCCAAGGATGGGTTCCGGACGCCCGAACACGCGGCGCAGCACACCCAGATCCAAATCCTTCTCCCGTTTAGACAGCCGACGTCCATCCGGCGCCGTGAGCAGCGGGATATGAACAAAGCGCGGCGGCGTGAAGCCAAACAACCGGTAGAGATACAGCTGCCGTGCTGTGGACCCGATCAGATCCTGACCGCGCACGACCTCCGTCACACCCATTTCTCCGTCATCCACGACGACCGCCAGCTGATAGGCATATACCCCATCCGACCGACGGACAATGAAGTCACCGCAGTCTCGCTCCAAATTCTCGGTGTATTCTCCCTGGCATCCATCGACAAACGTAATCGTCTCGTCCGGCACAATCACCCGCATCGCGGCACCGCGCCGTTTCCGTCTCTCCGCAATCTGTTCTTCTGTCAGATTCCGGCATGTGCGCGCATAGACATACGTTCCGTCCGAGCGATGCGGTGCCTGCGCGGCATGCAGTTCGGCGCGGCTGCAAAAGCACGGATACAACAGGCCACGCTGCTCCAACTGTGTATAATAGCGCTCGTAAACCGGAAAGCGGCAGCTCTGATACCAGCTGTCTCCGCCCGCCGAACCGCCATCGTCCCAATCCAATCCGAACCAATGCAGATCATCCTCAATCTGATCGGCCATAGAGCGCGGGCATCGCTCCGCATCCAGATCCTCAATGCGCAGCAGGTATCGTCCGCCCGCCGAGCGCACTGACAGCCACGACAGCATCGCACACAGAATATTTCCCAAATGCATTCGCCCGCTCGGTGTCGGGGCAAACCGCCCGCAAACAGAGTTGTCCAACGTACCGCTCACTGCTTGTTCTGTTCCAGGGCAATCTCCGACGGGGAACGCGTCGAGCACTCTGCCATACAGCGGGAACAATCATGCATACACGACATCGGGTCGTCCTCGTCCTCCTCCGGAATCACAATCTTGGACGGGTCACCAATGTCCTCTCCCAGAAGATACGCTGCAATCTGCTCATTGGCATCTCCCTGACATCCCGGGTACAGCGAGATCCCCAGCATACGCAGACTGGACTGCAATACCACGCTCAGGTCATTGGCCAGCAGAACATCAATATTGCGTGCCGCCAGTTTGAGAAGAACACTGGTAATTTCCTGCCCTTCAATTTTCAGGACTTCCTTCGCCGTCGGCGTCTTGTCCTCTGTCTCCACAATCAGGATTTCCGTTGCCTCCGTTACATTTTGAGCAATCTGGTCCTCCTTGATAAATGCAGCAATTTTCATCGTTGCTACCTGCCTTTCTATCGTTTCACGATGGTTCGTCTGTTCCCGAACAGAAAACCCTCTTAATCACTGAACTCCTTCTTCGGTCTCCCGTACCAGATAAATCGGACGTTTTTTCGTCTCCAAATAAGTCTTTGCCAAATACTGTCCCAGGATTCCAATCCCAAACAGCTGTATTCCACCGAGCAGCAAAATGACCGACATCATCGACGGCCAGCCCCCGACCGGATCGCCAAACAGCAGTGTCTTGGCCACGATAACCACAATCATGACCATTGCCAGCACACAGAACAGCAAGCCAAGTACCGACGAAAGCATCAGCGGCACCGTGGAAAAGGCCGTGATGCCGTCCAGCGAATACAGGAACAGCTTCCAGAACGACCACTTCGTCTCCCCCGCCACGCGCTCGACATTTTGATAGGGCAGCCACTTGGTCTTGAAGCCAACCCAGCCGAAAATTCCTTTGGAAAAGCGGTTGTACTCTCCCATCGACAAAATCGCATCCACCATACTCCGGCGCATCAGCCGGAAGTCCCGTGCGCCGTCCACGATGTCCGCGTTAGAGATGCGATTGATAATCCGGTAGAACAGCCGCGCAAAAAAAGATCGGATCGGCGGTTCTCCGTCACGACTGACGCGCCGCGTCGCGACAGAATCATATTCTCCATACCGCACCGCCTCATACATCTCCGGCAGCAGGGCCGGCGGGTCCTGCATGTCCGCATCCATCACCGCCGCATAGTCTCCGGTACACATCTGGAACCCGGCGAACATCGCCGCTTCCTTGCCAAAGTTGCGGGAGAACGACACAAATCGAACCTGTTTGTCCGCCTTGGCAAACGACCGCAGCAACGGTAAGGTTCCGTCCTGAGACCCGTCATCCACGAAACACAGCTCCCATTCGACGTAATTCATCGTTTTCATCACGGACTGGATTTCCTGATAAAACAGGGGAAGCGATTCTTCCTCATTGTAGCAGGGAATGATCACTGATATTTTTTCCATACTCTATCCGCTCTCTCCTCTGTCTCCTCCGTTTTCACATTTCTGGTCCAACGGTATCTTCTGTCTCTGATTCTTTCCGGTTAGGAACTCGGCTGAATGCGCCATTTCTGCGCGTCACTCCCGTCAAACTCCGCGATCGTAACAGCACCGGTGTGCACATCATAAGTCAGCGCAGAATCCCCGACCGACAGGAGATAGACGCAGCCGTCCTCGCCAGCCTTTTTCAGTCTCCACTCCTGTCCCATGGAAACATTGCGCTCTCCGATCGTCACGGTGCGCTCATCCATTCCTGCCATATAATTGTCCACCTGGAGATACTGCCCGGTTTCCACAAAGCGAATACCGGTTACACCGGAATACGAGACCAGATACTGCAGCTCCTCTTGATCGGAAAGGCGCACCGGCTCGCCAGCCTGCGCTGCACTGAGGTATGCTTCCGGTTCACCATACGCAGAAATCGTATAGGTTCCGTCTGCCATCGCACCGTCAATCACATGTGCCTGCACATACTGCGCATACTCCTCGGTATCACCGTCCAGATAGGCCAGATCATGTAGCGCGGGGATTCTGGCCGCCGCTACCGCGATGACCGCCATCACTGCAATCCAGACAGCAGCACGCGCTGCGCTGCCAATCCGCCCGACCGCACGCTCTCCGGCCGTCCGGCCGCAGGCGTTCCAGAACGACTGATATCCCGCGACCGCACACGGCAGCAGCAACAGGAAATACGAGAGCGTATACTGTCCCTTTGCCTCCCAGATCAGGTGGAACAGAAATCCACCGATAAACAGCATCTCCAGCAGCACCGTTCCGCTTCTCCACGACCGACTTCCCAGCAACAGATGCAGCAGACAGCCTGCCAAAATCAAAAACTGTATGAGATTCAGATAACCACTGATCGCCGTGCTGCACGGTATGCTCAAAAATGTCCGAAGCCACAGGCTCTGACGGACCTGCGACTCCCGGCTCTGTACAATCCAGAAGCACTGGAATGTCGGATTGTTCCACTGAGACGCCGTCTTGCGCGCAAAGAAAGACACGGCCTGGGCAGGGTCGGAGGCAAAGCCGTGCAGCGATTGGCGAATGCTTTCCTTTGCCATCTCCGCCTGTACCGCCGGATCGTTCCCACTCTCCAAAAAGGAGTCATCGTTATAGGCGTTGTACCAGCCGTCACAGCGGACATCGTTTTCCTGCAATCCCATCGCGACAAAGGACCAGGAGGACATCCCCCGATCCATGTCGTATCCGGTTTTCCATTCGACAAACAGCTTGGGAACGATTGGCTCCGCCACGCAGGCAAGCGTCACCATCACCGCGAACACGATGGTGCGCCACTGTCGGCTCCGCAGCAGCTCCAGAAACGCATACAGCACCATGCCGACCAAAAAGATCAGGTAATTCTGCTTCATCATGAGCGACAGCGCAATGAATACTGCGGAGAGCAGCACACTGCGTCGTTTTCCATCTCGGAAAAACAGCAGCTCCTGCTTGATTGCCATGAGCGCAAATGCTTCCCCGAGTACATTGCCATAAATCAGCGATGCATATAGGGTCAGCGGAAAAAACACCAGACCGGACGCGGCAACCAGCAGCTGCCCGCGGCGGCTCATGCCAAACAGTCCGGAGATTTCCGACAATTCCTTATAAACTGCCATCACGCCCACGGCATTGAGCAGCTGAAATACGACGACGTTCTGATCGCCGAACAGCGCGCTCAGTGCATACAAAAACACAACCAGGCCAATCTGGTGGGGCGATTTCGAAATATAGGCGCCATCCGAAAACAACAGGCTGCTTTTCATGCGCAATCCGGTCGCCGCGCGCAGCACCGCAGACTGATCCGCGCCCGGTTCAAATTGCGTGGCCAAGACCCAGAACACGCCCTCTGCCAGCAGGATCCATAACACCGCACGCTTTACCCGCTCAAAGGTCAGCACAGACCGCAGCCGCTCCATGGGCAGGCGGCGTTCAATCGCCTCTTTGTTCCGGCTCAGCAGCGCCAGCACGCCGAGGCATATGACCGCCGCCAGGATGTTGTTTCTCAGGCTGTCCCGCACAAAATAGGTGTGTTCACTGTACGACAAATAGCTGGTGGAACAGGCGCTGAGCAGCAGCAGCCAGCTGATAAACACCAGAAACAAGACGCCAATCACCCGTAGTGACAGCGCCCGCAGTGCATCGCATATCCGTCCCAGACGGGACCCCTCTTTCTGCATACCTTGCACTCCTCACCGTGATCAAGAAGTCTCTTCCCCGGCTGTTCCGGCGAAAAACTACTCCATTTTATCCTGTTAGGATTATACTCTGTTTGTCATATTGCTGTCAACCGCTATCCCATCCACAGCCTGTTCGCTCTCCTGTCCGTTTTCTCTCACTGCACGGCACAAAAAAACCGGCTGTGGACCGCCCTGTCCCACAGCCGGAACGAGTGCCGTGTACTGCTCAATCCGGACGGGAGATGCGAAGCTCTCCGTCCACGCACAGAAACAGTGTCGGCAGATCGAGAATATGTTCTGTCTTATGATTGTACACGAGGATGTTCAGCCCCTTGATGGAGAACTCTTTGCGCACACCGTTGACGGTCAGCTTGAGTTCGGCCGTGGAGTGGCCATTTGCCTTGGAGTTGGCGCGGAACAGCCGTCCGTTTCCCAGCTGCCCTTCGATCACCAGCTTCCTGCTGTCTCCAATCCACTCCTGGGTCTCCCCGTTGATGACCGCGCCAACATACGCCTCATGATCCAGCGTGCGGAGATCCGTGGTAAAGCCGCACGCTTCGAATGCGTCCTGCAGCTCCTGCGTCCAGCCCTCCTGGATGCTGTCATCCGTCAGCTGACACACCAGATCGTACTTCCCGGTGGACAGATACCGCTCCTGCAGCTCATTCAGGTATTCCACCGGATCCACATTGCTCAAAAAATAGCACTTGCGCTTTTTGGCGTGATACGTCTTCATCTCCTGTTCCGATTTTGGCGCCGTCTCCCGGTAATCGGTCAGCGCATAGTGCTCCACAAGGTACTTCCCCAGCTGCCTGGATACCTTCTCCGCTCCTCGCGCATTTAGATGCTGCGGGTCCTTAAAATCCGCATAGAAATCAATCCCCAGCTGCTCGCAGCCCTCGCGCGAGGCATAATTCACATACGGAACTCCCAGTTCATCGGCAAGCTCCTGCACCGTCTCGTCCTTACCGGTACTCCAGTCCTCCTTCGGAGTCTTAAACAGCACGAGTTCTATGCCATGGTCTTCACAGTACTGCGCATACTGAACTAGGGCCGCACGCTGCTTGTCGATAACCGTCAGCTCACCACGCGACTGCATCAGCTGCTCATCCAGCACCAGATCGTCGTAATCGTCAAACGAATAGACCTTGTTGGACATCCGGTTGCCCAGAAACATCATACCATTGTCGGTTTCCAACGCAAAATCCTCTTTGGTCATCTCACTCCACCGTGAGTGATATTTCACCAGCGGGAACAGATAGCTGAGCAGAGAGTCCGCGCCCTCATCCTCCCGCACATGCTGCCGGACAATGCCAACCTTATTCGCAGACAAATGCATCGGGTCGAGCGCCTGCCGATAGCTGATTTCCTCGCAGTCCTCAAACAGCTGGCTGATGTCCAAGGCGGCCACCTTGAGATCCTGCCGCCGATCCAGCTCCCTCAGCCACGCCAGAGAACACAAAATGGGCTGATTGGGTGAGCCGGTAGAATAGCAGGAAATGCCGTATTCCTCATACATTTCCATGCCGGACACGCAGAACACCGCCTGACTGCTTCCGCCAATGGCCACCTCCACGCTGTTTTCCTCCAGCTCATATAACTCTTCCGCCATATAGGTCTGGCAGTTGTCATCGGTAAATTTGATCACCAGAACTCTGGTCACTGCACCCAGCAGAACCAAAAAAATTGCGGCAAACACAATTCCCCGGAAGATTCGTTTTTTCATATGCACTAAACTCCAGTTTTCCAATTCCATGGATTTCGGCCGGTTCGCGCCCACAGCCGCCGATTTTATTCACAAATTATGTGTATTTTCATTATAACAAACTTCATATGCCCTGTAAAGCGCACCCTTTTCTTTCGTTTTGATTCATGCTACAATCAATTCATACTCGATTCAGGTGAGGAGGAATTGGCATGTCTGACATCCCACACTGGCACGGAAAACACTATTCCTTTTTCTGTAACCGAGACTGTGAATATTTTCCCTGCCACCCAACCGACGATCCGGATAATTTTAACTGCCTGTTCTGCTACTGTCCCCTGTATGCTCTGGGAGATCGCTGCGGCGGCGCATTTACCTACAACCAAAACGGCTACAAGGACTGTACGCGCTGCACCGTTCCGCACCAGCGGAACAACTATGGGACGATACTCGCCCGGTATGCGGAACTCGCGGAGCTCGCCCGACAGACCCCGTCCTCAAATGCATAACAAAACTCCCCGGAACAGCCGGGGAGTTGTTCTTTTAGTTGTTGTTTCCTGTGGGCACGTATGGGACAATCTTTTTTGCCAGCTCAGAAACCGTCATGGTCTGCAGCCAGACGCGGCCCGGTCCGCGCAGCGTGGAAAGGAACAGGCCCTCGCCGCCGAACAGTACATTTTTAAACCCTTTGACCATCTCTGCCGAATAGCCAACGGATGACTCAAACGCTGCAATATTGCCCGAATCCACACGGATCAGCTCGCCCGGCGCCAGATCAATCTCTTTCACGGTGCCGTCCATTTCGCACAGCACCGTGCCGCTGCCGGAATAGCGCTGCAAGATAAACCCCTCTCCGCCGAACAGGCCGCCCTTGACACCGCGTGTAAAAAACGTGGACAGCTGCACGCCCGGATCTGCGCACAAAAAGGCTCCCTTCTGCGCGACCACTTCATATCCGGGACGGATGGAAAATGCCCGAATCTGCCCCGGCATCGTGGAAGCAAACGTCACTTCATCCCCCGGACGGCTCCCCGTAAACGTCGCCATAAACAGCGATTCCCCGGAAAACATCCGACCAAACGCTTTGCCCAAACCGCCGCGCATATTGGTCTCCATGCGAACGCCTTCCGTCATCCATGTCATGCCTCCAGACTGTGTATACACACTTTCCCCCGGTCCCAGATGCACGGTTGCCGCCGGCATCATTTCACCAAAAATCTCGTACCTCATCGCACTTACCTCCTCACTGTCGAGATAACCCTATGTACTGATGCGCTCATTATACCATACACACGGCATTCACTCCACCAAAACCGACGAAATCCTTCCGTCTACGGCTCATTGATTGTGCTCTACCGATTCCGATATGGAATCGAGCTTCCATGTTTGCGGTATTTGCGCGGAGAAAGTCCGACATTTTGCGTAAACATTTTGACAAAATGGCTGAGATTATCGTATCCAACCCTCTGCGCAATCTCCGTAATCGACATATCGGTGACCAGCAGCAGCGTCTGCGCCTCCCCAATTTTTCGCTGAATGACATATTGCATCAGCGGTTTCCCCGTCGCCTGTTTAAAGAGACGGGACAAGTAAGTGGGACTGATCTGGAAGTGCTCCGCAACCGACTGTACGGAGATGTCCTCCAGCGAGTGTTCATCAACATAGATCTGAATCTGGCGGCTGAGCTTGCTCGACCGGGAGGTCCGGTTTGTCACAGACGAGACCGGAGCGGTCCCGTCAATCAACTCCACAATCATCCGGAGAAGCGCCTCAAGCAGCGACTGGCAAATTGCCATCGAGCTCGGCGTCTGCCTGGCAGACTGTTCATAAATCAGGCGAAAGACCGTGCGAAACTCCGCGGCACGGTCACCCAGTGCAATGACCGGACTGATGCCAAGCGGCAGCATCCAATTGGGCGGCAGCCCCTCCCGCCGGATCCCGGACACGGCAACACCATACAGCGGAGGCGGCAAATTCTTGAGACATTCGTTGTGCACCACATCGCTGTTATAAATGACCAGATCCCCCGCCTGAATCGGATACGTCGTTCCGTCAATTTCATAAATTCCCTCTCCGCGCAGAACATACAGGATCTCTACCAGGTCGTGATGAGAATGAATGCTGCGCGGATGGAGCTGATCCTGTTCGTTACAATAATCCGTATACACCAGGGTCGGCGTCCCCAGAGAAACATACGCCTCAGAAGGCATTTCACAGATGTAATAGTGCAAAACAGCTCATCCTTTCCACTATAGATAGTCCTATTATGAAACATCATCATCCTCTTGTCAAGGAAATCGAAAAAAAATTGTGTTGAAAAAGACAACTTAGTGTGAAAAACCATCCTCAAAATCTTCCTCCTGTCCCCTCTCCCTTGCTTGTGCAGAAAAATGATACTTCATTCTCATGTCCCTTATATTTTGACCAAATTTTAAGTCAAAAATATACAACAACGCCCGCTCATTCTGCCAAAAACCACCACAATCACAGACAAATACACACTGTTCTTTTTCTTTACATTGTGTGCGGAAAGCACGAAAAAGTCCAAAAACATTTGATAACTTTGCCGGATGGACAAATCAGAATTGAGAGGATATACTGTGCTTGAAAAGAGCAAAACCACCTGTTCGTAAAACGACAAAATTTGCCGTGGCGATCGCTGCGGCGGAGACAAAGAATGGAGAGATACTGTATGTCAAATGAACTCAGAATTGGTCTGGTTGGCACCGGAGGCATCGGAAGAACGCACATCGAGCGCATCAACACCAGACTGCAGGGCGCAGCCGTAACCGCATGTGCCGATCCGGCTGCAGCATTTGGACTCTCTGTTGCAGAGAAGTTCGGCATCAAAGGCTACGAGGATCCGATCGCGATGATCAACGATCCGGAAATTGACGCCGTGATCTGCACCACGGCAGATCCGTATCACGAGCAGTTTGTGCTCGCCGCCATCGCTGCGGGCAAATATGTATTCTGCGAGAAGCCGCTGGCACCGAAGGCAGACGCTTGCAAGCGCATCATCGAAGCGGAGATCGCCGCCGGCAAGCAGCTGGTTCAGGTCGGTTTCATGCGCCGCTATGACGCGGGCTATCAGCAGCTCAAGCAGGCCATCGTCAACCGCACCTATGGCGAGCCGCTGCTGCTGCACTGTGCACACCGCAACGCAGACGTTCTGCCGGACTGGGACAACTCCTCCGCTGTAGAAAACTCCATGGTACATGAGCTGGACGTCCTGCGCTGGCTGCTGGGAGAGAACTACAAGACCGCAGAAGTTCGCTACGGCAAGTCCACCCGCAAGGCAAAGGAAGGTCTGCACGACCCGCAGATCATGATTCTCACGACGGAATCCGGTGTGCGCATCGACGTGGAATCCTTTGTCAACAACGGCCACTGCTATGACATCCGCTGCGAGGTTGTCTGCGAGGACGCTATCATGAATCTGCCGAAGCCGGCCACCATTGAGGTTCTGGCCAACACGGTTCGCGGCAATGCTGTCGACGCTGACTGGTCCACCCGCTTCGTTGACGCATACAACACCGAATTCCAGGCATGGATCAATGGCTGCAAGGAAGGACGCGTAGACGGCCCGAACGCATGGGACGGCTATTGCTGCCAGGTTGCTGCCGCTGCCGCTTCTCAGGCACGCGACACGCAGACCATCGTTGACGTCGTTTACGATGAAATGCCGGATCTGTACAAGAAGTAATCCGCCGAGCTGCGGACTATCCCCAATCAGACACAGTAAGAGGAGAATCTGAAATGGAATTATCAATTTGTACTGATGTGTTGGCCGAGCTGTCCTTTCCGGACATGCTGGACAAAGTGAAATCTCTCGGCCTGAACGCCGTAGAAATGACGGCCGGCGGCTGGGGCGCAAGAACGCATTGCCCGACCGCAGAGCTTCTGG